>JAJDWM010000078.1 GCA_022825595.1 Bryobacterales bacterium
CAATGCACACCGACTCGCCCGCCCATCCGCAGGCGTCGATCTTTACCCACACGGGCAGCATCACGTTTGTGCGGCCTTCGATCGGATCGTGGACGGTCTACGGCCTGGGGACCGAGAATCAGGACCTTCCGGGCTTCGTGACCATGAATCCTCCGCCGGTCGGCGGAGCCGCTCTGTACGGATCGGCATTCCTGCCAGCCACGTATCAGGGCACGCGACTCAACATCGCTCCTGGCGAGGATCCAGTGCGAAACATCCGCAATGCCGCGATGACACTAGGCGAGCAGCGTCGCCAGCTGGACTACGTGCAGGATCTCAACCGCGGGCTACTAGAGCGATCCGACGAGAGCGACCAGATCGAAGGCGTCATTCAGTCCTACGAACTGGCGTTCCGCATGCAGTCGGCGGTGCCCGAGGCCATGGACATTTCGGCGGAGCCGGAGAGCGTTCGGGCGATGTATGGACTGGACCAGAAGGAGACGCGTGACTTTGGGAGCCAGTGCCTGCTGGCCCGCCGCATGGCCGAGAGAGGAGTGCGGTTCATCGAACTGGGTCACCGTGGCTGGGACCACCACAACAACCTTCGTAAGCGGCTCCGCGACAACGCACAGGCAGTCGACAAGCCCATTGCGGCGCTGATTTCGGACCTCAAGCAGCGGGGGATGCTGGAGGACACGCTGATCGTCTGGGGCGGGGAGTTCGGGCGGTCCACGTACGAGCAGAACGACCAGGCCGACGGCCGGCGCCACAACAACCGCGGCTACACGATGTGGCTGGCCGGCGGCGGGATCAAGGGCGGACTGCGGCACGGCCGTTCGGACGTGAACGGAGTCGCGGTGGAAGGTCGCGTCCACTTGCACGACCTGCACGCCACGATCCTGCACCAGCTCGGCTTGGACCACGAGCGGCTGACGTACCGGTACGCAGGGCGCGACTTCCGGCTGACCGACGTCCACGGCCAAGTCGTGAAGGAGATCCTGGCCTAACCGGAGCGCGGTGCATTGCAGCGTGCGAGAATCGGGGCATACGGGCCCGTAGCTCAGCTGGATAGAGCGGCCGCCTCCTAAGCGGCAGGCCGGGGGTTCGAATCCCTCCGGGCCCGCCACGGCCCGCGGGCCGCGGCCTAGCCCAACGACCTCAGGCCGCGGGGGATTCCCGCAGGAGCCTCCGCAGCAATTCGGGCGCAACGTTGCCGCCGCTGATGACACACACTATCGGTCTCCCGTATTCCGGGGGTGCTAGGCGAGCGGCCGCTACCGAAGCGGCTCCGCCCGGTTCGGCGATCAGCTTCTGATGAGTGGCCAACCAGCGAACCTCGGCGGCCAGGCTCCGCTCGGACACCAGCAGCACGTCCTCGACGTGGCGCTGGATGATCGGGAACGTGCGCGCCCCGGGCTTCAGCACCGTCAGGGCGTCCGCCAACGACTTAGCTGGTTTCCCGAGGACGGGCTGTCCGGCTTCCAGCGAGAGCTTTGTCGCGGGATTCCTCTCGGCCTGCGCCCCGTAGATACGGCAGCCGGGCCGGGCGGCCTTGGCCGCGAGCGCCGTTCCGGCGATCAGCCCGCCTCCGCTGACGGGCACGAAGACGTCGAAGTCCCCTTCGATCTGTCCTGCCAGTTCGGCCCCGAGCGTGCCATCCCCGGCAATCGTCTCGATGGAGTCGTAGGGATGCAAGAGCAGCCTCCCAGTGTCGCGGCGCAACCGCTCGGTCATCTCGAAGCGCGCCTCGAAGCTGTCCTCGCAGAGCGCCACGCGACCTCCGAACTCCACGGTGCGGTCCCGCTTGAATCTTGACGCGCTTCGCATCATCACGATCAGCGCGTCGACACGGTTGAGGGCCGCAGCGTACGCCACCGCTTGGGCGAAGTTCCCGGATGAATTGGCGATTACGCCCCGCGCTCGGCACTCGCCGAGCCGGCAGAGGATCGAGTTGAGGGCCGGCCGCACCTTGAACGCGCCGACCGGCTGGAATGACTCGAGCTTGAGATACGCCGGTCGTCCGATCTCTTGCGTCAGCGGAATCGAACGCACGAGGGGCGTGGGATCCAAGTGCGGCCTGAGCCTTGTACCGGCCGCCCGAATGTGCATGCGCCAGGCCTCCGGGGCCGTGCCGGGGTCCTGTCCGCTGGATGCGGGGGCGGAGGCTGGTCTGGAATCCTCAGGTCGCACGCTGTCGCCATACAGTCTAGTCCGAGCTCGGGTGCCCGTTTGGGAGAGCTACGCCGGTCTTAGGGGGCAGTGCAGCCGGGGCACTGCCGTTCCGCATGCGGCGGACCTAACGCGGGACTCCACGCTCGGCTCTCCCTTCACGGCTCCGAGCGTCGCTTTGGAGGATTGGGAGGACCGGCAGCCTCAGAGGCACTGTGCCGTCTGTGCTGGAAGGCCGCTTAGCGATGCTGCGGTGGCGTCGACGATCCTGCAACAATGTTGGCTAGGCTGCGACGGCGTGGCCACCGTGATCGGGAGGGGAAGATGAATAAGACCAGAGCTTATTGGCCAATCGGAATCATGTCCCGAATCCTCGCCTTGCTTGCACTCTGCGCCGCGGCGTCGGCGCAGACAAACACTGGAGCGATCGATGGATTGGTCTACGACGAGACTCTGGCGGTCATCCCGAATGTAAACGTGGCCGCCTTGGACGAGATGCGCGGGATCGAGCGGACCACCGTGACGAACGCAGGCGGCGAGTACGCGCTGGCCCACTTGCCCCCCGGCGTGTACACCTTGCGGTTCGAGGCGCCAAACTTCGCGCCGCTGACGGTCGAGGCTTTCGAGGTGCTGGTCGGTGAGACGGTTACCTATCTGGCAAGCCTCACAGTAGCAACCGCGCAAGAGGAAGTGGTCGTCTCTGCCGAGGCCGGTCGTACGGCGATTGAGACCCAGCGCGTGCACCAGGCCGACCACATCGACTCCGTTCGCATCGAGAACTTGCCGATCAACCGTCGCGACTATCTCGATCTGGCCCTTTTGACCCCCGGAGTCGTGAACACCAACTACATCGCAAACGCGACCGACCGCCGCATCGCACCCACACCGACGTCCGGACTGGGGATCGGCGGTACGGCCGGCCGGAGCAACACGTTCATGATCGACGGGCTTGACAACCTGTACAACTCGGGCGCAGTCCGCTCTCAGATCAGCCAAGAGGCTGTCCAAGAGTTCCAGGTCAATCGCAGCACATTCTCCGCCGAGCAGGGCGGAGCTCCAGGAGGCACGATCAACATCGTCACCAAGGGGGGCACGAACGACGTGCACGGCACGGTTTTCGGCGTGCTGCGAAACCGCCGATTTCAGGCCCGCAACCACTTCGACCCGGGTCGAAGCGCGTACACCAGGGCGCAGAGCGGAGTTTCGTTGGGGGGGCCGGTGGCCAAGAACAGGACGTTCTATTTTGCCGCCTACGAGCGTCTGGACCGCAACGAATCGCAGATCGTTCCTCTCTTGGCGGACCCGACCTTCCTCAACGCCCTGACGCCCTCGCAGCAGGCGCTAGCAGACGTCTTGGGGGCCAACCCGCTGCTGCGCCCATTGGTCGACCAGATCGCGACTTCCCTGATTCCGGCGAACACCCCCGGTGTCCTCGAACTGTTCGACGAGAACAGCGGGGTGTTCCCATTCTCTGAGGACCGCGGCCAGATCGTGGCCCGGATTGACCACTCGTTGCGTGACGGGCATAACCTCTTCTTCCGTGGGAACTGGACAGGCCAGACCGGACAGAACACGGACTTCGGGGCCCTGACCGCGCGCAGCCGCGGGAGGAACTCTGGCGTGACGGATTTCGCTGTCGCACTTGGGGACACCTACGTCATCAATCCGCGCTGGGTCAGCGAGACCCGCATAGGTGCCGGGTACCACGACTTCAAAATGAACCCCACGGATCCTCACGGCCCGGCGATTGACATTCAGGGGTTCGGCGACTTCGGGCGGGATCTCCTCCTGCCGACGCGGGTGACTGAGCGCGTGTTCCAGGTGCGCCAGAACTTCATGCGGGTCTCGGGCCGGCAGACTCTCAAGTTCGGGGTCGACTACAACCCCCTAAGGGACGGTGTGCGCTCCGAGACTTTCTTCAGCGGAAGGTTCATCTTCGGACAGGCCGTCCCGCTCTCGGCCGTCATCGACGCGGGCGTGGGTCCGGGAACGGCCGATCTGGTCCGGGGCATTTTGGCGAGCGTTGGGGCGTCGCACTTGGTGGGCAACATCGACGACCCGCTCACGTCGGTGCAGGCCTATGCGCTAGGTCTGCCGATCGTCTACCAGCAGGGCTTTGGCGACCCGTTCTGGACGGGATGGTCGAATCGCACGAACTTCTTCGCCGAGGATTCGATCCGCGTCACACCCAGCCTACGTCTGACGCTGGGGATGCGGTACGAGATGGAGCTCAAGACGCGCCTTCCGCGCGACTACAACAACATCGCGCCGAGGGCCGGATTTGCATGGAGTCCCAATCCCAGCACCGTCGTCCGCGGCGGGTACGGGATCTATTTCGCGCGGATCGACGGCCAGATCACGTTCATCGGCGACCTGCTCGGCGAGAAGGCGCAGATCGCGCAGGTGTTCATACCCCTGACGGGAGCCCCCGGCCTGACCAGCCCGCTCACGAATGGGCCCCTGACCTCCGCCGAAATCTGGGGCTCGCTCCGGGAGCGCGGCATTCTGGGCCAGCGAAACGTGAGGATTGACGACCTCGCGATCCACGGCATTGTCCCTGGGCCCGAGTATCCGCTGAAGGTGGGCTTCCGCGTCGCCAAGGACACTGTGAACCCGTATGCGCAGCAGGCCAGTCTCGAGATCCAGCGGCAAATCGGCGGCTACGCCATGTCGGTCGCTTACAACTTCAACCGCGGCGTCCACCTGATCCGCCCTCTCGATCCGAACCCGTACCAGGCCGGCACGAGGGAGAACGGCTTGCCCATTGTGGCGTTCCACGACCCCCTGACCCTGCAGGACAACGTCTACGGAAGCTGGGGCCGGTCGTTCTACCACGCGATGATCCTGCAGCTCAAGAAGCGCTTCACGGAGGGCTTTACCATCTCCGCGCACCATACCTGGAGCAAGGCGATCGACGAGAACACTGACTACAACTCGTCGTACGAGCCGCACATCCCGTGGGACGCTCGCAATGAGCTGGCGTTGTCACACTATCACCGGGGGCACCGATTTGTGGCGAACGTCGTGACCCAGTCGCCTTGGAAGGCGAGCCGGGGCCGCGGCTTCGGGCATAACCTGCTCGCCGACTTCGTCTTCTCCGGCATCGTGGTCGCGCGCTCGTTTGCGCCGTTCAACCTCAATGCCGGCTACGACACCATCGGAGACAGGCACACCGACACGCACAGGCCATGGGGCCTCGGGCGCAATGTCGGGGTGGGTCCGGCGTTCTTTGGGATGGACATCCGGCTAACCCGCGAATTCGCGCTGTCGGAGAAGGTTGGCCTGAAGGTGGTGGCCGAGGCCTTCAATGTCCTCAACCGCACGAATTTCAAGGGCGTGAACGGTGTGGTGGGCAACATGACGCTTGAGGAAGTCCCGGACAGACCGACGGGTCGGCGGGGCCCGATCACCGAGCCGTTCTCGTTCACCTCGGCGTTCGATCCGAGGCAGTTCCAGTTCACGGTGCGGGTTTCCTTCTAGGACCTCGGGCGGCGGCCAAGCCGCCTCCGGGACGGCGCCGGGATCCGAGCCGCCAGATTCGGCCCCGAAGGCCGGCCTGGATCCTTCAATTCCCACGCTGTTGCCATACAGTCCAGGCGTGGCCTCGGCTGCCCGCCTAGGTAGAGCGGCGACGGCTTCGGGGGGCAATCCAGCCGGCGTGCTGGTGGCTTCGAACGCGGCGGGCACGCTCAGCAACTCCCACTTCCCGTCTTCTGGAGCGGGTCCGAGCGCCGGTTTGGAGGCGTGGGCGGATCGCCAGCCGCCAAATGCCTCGTATCCCCTGCAACTGCGATGCTGCCACAGGGTCGGCGATGCTGCGACAATATTTCGGAGCCGCGACGGCGCGGCGACTGTGATCGGAAGGGAAGATGAATCAGACCAGAGCCTCTTTGACCATTCGAATTCTGCACGGCATCCTCGCCTTTCTGGCATGCAGTGCCGTGGCGTTGGCGCAGACGAACACCGGAGCGATCGAAGGATGGGTCTATGACGAGACTCTGGCCGTCATGCCTAATGTTGCCGTGACCGCCTTGGACGAGGCGCGCGGGACCGAGCGGAGCACCCAGACGAACGATGCCGGAGAGTACGCGCTCGCTCACTTGCCTCCCGGCGTGTACACCTTGCGGTTTGAGGCGCCAAACTTCGCACCGTTGACAGTCGAGGCTTTCGAGGTGATGGTCGGTGAGACGGTCACTTACATGGCAAGCCTCAGTGTGGCAACCGCACAAGTGGAGGTGGTCGTCTCCGCAGAGGCCGCTCGCACGGAAATTGAGACGCAGCGCGTGCACCAGGCCGACCACATCGACTCCGTTCGGATCGAAAACCTTCCGATCAACCGTCGCGACTACCTCGATCTGGCCCTTCTGACCCCAGGTGTGGTGAACACCAACTACATCGCAAACGCGATTGACCGCCGCATTGCGCCCACGCCGACTTCGGGACTAGGGATCGGCGGAACGGCGGGTCGCAGCAACACATTCATGATCGACGGGCTTGACAACCTGTACAACTCGGGCGCAGTCCGCTCGCAGATCAGCCAAGAGGCTGTCCAGGAGTTCCAGGTCAACCGCAGCACGTTCTCCGCCGAGCAGGGCGGAGCGCCAGGAGGCACGGTCAACATTGTCACCAAGGGCGGCACCAACGAAGTGCACGGGACGGTCTTCGGCGTCCTGCGAAACCGCCGCTTCCAAGCCCGCAACCACTTCGACCCCGGTCGGAGCGCGTACACCAGAGCGCAGAGCGGAGTGTCTCTGGGGGGCCCGGTAGCACAGAACAGAACGTTCTATTTCGCCGCCTACGAACGTCTGGACCGCAATGAGTCGCAGATCGTGCCTCTGCTGGCGGACCCGACCTTCCTTACTTCCTTGACGCCTTCGCAGCAGGCTCTAGCGGACGTCTTGGGGGCCAACCCGCTGCTGCGCCCCTTGGTCGATGAGATCGCGGATTCCCTGATTCCGGCGAACACTCCCGGCGTCCTCGAACTGTTCGACGAGAACAGCGGGGTGTTCCCGTTCTCTGAGGACCGAGGCCAGCTAGTGGCGCGGCTCGACCACTCGCTGCGCGACGGGCACAACCTTTTCTTCCGCGGAAACTGGACAGGCCAGACCGGACAGAACTCCGAATTCGGGGCCCTGACCGCGCGCAGCCGAGGCAGGAACTCGAACGTCAACGATTTCGCTGTAGCACTCGGGGACACGTACGTCATTAATCCACGCTGGGTCAGCGAGACTCGGATCGGGGCCGGATACCACGACTTTGGGGTGTATCCCACGGATCCTCACGGCCCCGCGATTGACATTCAGGGATTCGGTGACTTCGGGCGCGACTTCATCTTGCCAACGCGGGTGGTGGAGCGCGTATTCCAGGTGCGCCAGAACTTCATGCGCGTGTCGGGCCGCCAGACTGTCAAGTTCGGGGTCGACTTCAACCCTCTGCGGGACGGCGTACGCTCGGAGACGTTCTTCAGCGGGAGGTTCATCTTCGGACAGGCAATCCCGCTCTCGCTCCTCATTGACCAAGGCGTGGGCCCGGGAACGGCGAACTTGGTCCGCGGCATACTCACCAGCGTTGGGGCGTCGCACTTGGTGGACACTATCGACGACCCCATCACCTCGCTGCAGGCCTACGCACTCGGCCTACCAATCGTCTACCAGCAGGGATTTGGAGATCCGTTCTGGACGGGGTGGGCGAACCGCACGAACTTCTTCGCAGAGGATTCAATCCGCATCACACCCAGCTTGCGCCTCACGCTCGGTCTACGGTACGAGATGGAGCTCAAGACGCGCTTTCCGCGCGACTACAACAACATCGCTCCGAGGGCCGGCTTTGCTTGGAGCCCGAATCCCAGAACGGTTGTCCGTGGCGGGTACGGGATCTACTTCGCGCGAATTGACGGCCAGATCGCCTTCGTCAACGACCTGCTCGGCGATAGGGCGCAAATCAACCAGGTGTTCGTGCCCCTGACGGGAGCCCCCGGCCTGACCAGCCCGCTCACGAACGGGCCCCTGACGTCGGCCGAGATTTGGGGCTCGCTTAGGGAGCGCGGCATTCTGGGCCAGCGCGGCGTGACGCTCGACGACCTCGCGATCCACGGCATTCAGTCTGGCTCCGAGTATCCCTTGAAGGTGGGCTTCCGCGTCGCCAAGGACACGGTGAATCCGTATGCGCAGCAGGCCAGTTTCGAGATCCAACGGCAGATCGGCGGCTATGCAATGTCGGCCGCCTACAATTTCAACCGCGGAGTCCACCTGATCCGTCCGCTGGATCCGAACCCGTTCCAGGCCGGCACACGGGAAGACGGCTTGCCCATCGTGGGGTTTCACGACCCTCTGATCCTGCAGGACAACGTCTACGGGAGCTGGAGCCGATCGTTCTACCACGCAATGATTCTGCATCTCAAGAAGCGCTTCACGGAGGGATTCACGATTTCCGCCCACCACACCTGGAGCAAGGCGATCGATGAGAACACCGACTACAACTCGTCCTACGAGCCGCACATACCGTGGGACGCGCGCAACGAACTGGCGCTGTCACACTACCACCGCGGGCACCGCTTCGTGGCCAACGTGGTAACCCAATCACCTTGGAAGGCGGGCAGAGGCCGGGGCTTCGGGCACAACCTGCTTTCCGACTTCGTCTTCTCCGGCATTCTGGTCGCGCGCTCGTTCGCGCCCTTCAATCTCAACGCCGGCTACGACACCATCGGAGACAGGCACACAGACACGCACAGGCCGTGGGGCCTGGGGCGCAATGTCGGGGTGGGGCCGGCGTTCTTCGGGATGGACATTCGGCTGACCCGCGACTTCGCGCTGTCGGAGAAGGTAGACCTGAGAGTGGTGGCAGAGGCATTCAATATCCTCAACCGCACGAACTTCAAGGGCGTAAATGGCGTGGTGGGCAGCATGTCGCTTGAGGAAGTCCCGGACCGCCCGACGGGTCGCCGGGGTCCGATCACCGAGCCGTTCTCGTTCACCTCGGCGTTCGATCCGAGGCAGTTCCAGTTCACGGTGCGGATCTCGTTCTAGGACCTCCTGCGGCAGTCAGGACGGCTTCGGCCGCCCGGTAACCGCTGCGAACGGCGCCCTCCATAGTGGCGGGCCAGCCGGTTGCGGTCCAGTCGCCAGCGAGAAAGACGTTCGGCAGCGCTGTGGTGGGGCCGGGCCGGTGACGCTCGAGACCTGGCTGCGCCGAGAATGTGGCGCGCGTCTCCTTGATCACGCGGCTGTGCTCAAGGCTTGCGGTGCGGGCCCTCGGAAACGCCTCTTCCAGCTGCCGTAGGGCCCCTTCGACGATGTCCCCTGAGGGCTGGGTCAGTTGCGCTCGGGAAGCGCTGATCACGCCGAGGTAGTATCCCTCCCCCTTGTCGAAGATCCACTGCAGATCCCCGTCCACGAGCATCGCGTGCGGCAGGTCCATGATCGGCCGGTCGAACCACAGGTGGATCCCGGTGATGGGGGATGTCTCGAACCCCTGCAGCCGTCGCTGCAGCCTGAGTTCCGGCACGAGCTTGGCCACTCTGTCGAAAGGCACGGCCAGAATCTGGTAGTCGGCCTCGTGGTCAAGTGCGTCTACGCGGCGCACCCGGGATCGCAGGTGAAGTCGCACGGATGGGCCGAACCGCCCCGCAAGCGCTGCGTCGTACAGGTCGGAAAGTGGCACGGCTGGTACGCCCATCTGGTAGCTGTCGCGACTTCCGAGCAGACCTTCGCAGAACACTTGCATCGCGGCGCCCGCTGCAGCGATCTCGGGCTCTTCATTGAGGGCGCTGACCACGAACGGGCGCCAAAAGCGGCGGATCGATCGATTGGTCGCCCGCATTCGGCGGAGCCACTGCGTGAAAGTCAGCGAGTCCGGGTCAAAGTTTGGTCGGCTGTGCTGGCGCTTCATTGCGCGCAGGCACCTGGCGACCGAGAGCTTGTCGGCCCATCCGATCGACCTCACCGCCAACAGTGAACGGAGGAGGTGGAAGGGGACGGGCAGGGCATCGGCGCGGATTGTGTCGACCGTCCCGTCGGACGTCACCAAGTGGAGCTCATCGTGGAATACGATCTTGTCCCTTACTCCGCAGCGCCGGTAGAAGTCCAGCAGGGACGTGCAGCACCGCAGCAGGACGTGTTGGCAGTTGTCGATGTGGGCGGAGCCGGGAACGTGCGGGTCCGCGGGAATCGAAGCAGCTCTACCGCCTAGGAACGCGCGCGCCTCGTGGAGGTCGACCCTTGCGCCCGCCTCAGCCAGCCGGGCGGTTGCCGCGAGCCCCGCAAGGCCTCCGCCGATCACCTTCACGCGGGGAGAGATGGCGCTCCTCCAACGGTCCGCAGCCAAGTGGTCCGCACGGCGATGGCCAGCTTCGAGAGGACAGGCACACCGATGCGCGTTCCAAAGACGTCATATCGGCGCTTTCGAATCTGCTCGAGAAGACCCCAATAGGTAGCGATCATCGCCCACAGCGCGGGGCGGCAGGCGCGTCCCACGAGTCCGACCAGCGGTGCCGACTGTCGGTAGTAACCGTCGGCGCGGTCCGCCTGAAACTCCATGAGGCGCTGAAACCGGGCGTCATTGGCCGACAGCGCGCCGTCCAGAAGTTCGCGCTGGTCGATTCCGAATTCGCGAAGCTCATCGGCGGGGAGGTAAACCCGCCCCATCGCTGCGTCCACTGAGATATCGCGGAGGATGTTGGTCAGCTGGAAAGCGATGCCGCAGTGTTCGGCGAGAGCGAGCGCAGCATCGTCCTCAAACCCGAGGACGTGCACGGTAGTCAGTCCCACTACGGATGCGGCACGATAGCAGTATCGGTACAAGTCTTCGAAGGTGTCGAATGATTGACCCTCTAGGTCGCTTTCCATGCCGTCCAGCAGCGCGAAGAAGTACGCGTGCGGAATCTGGTAGCGCTTCGCCGTGTCGGCCAGCGCTCTCAGAACCGGGTCATCATTGGAACCCGCCAGATGAGCTCGCAGCGCGTTACGCCAATCTAGGAGCCCCGCATGGCGGGCATTCGCCGGGATCCCAGCTTCGTCGACTAGGTCGTCGGCCCGGCGCATGAACGCGTAGACCGCACACATCGCGTCACTTTGGGGTCTTGGAAGCGCCGCAAGAGAGAGGAAGAAGTTCCGGGCCCGCGCCTTGGCGATACGCCGACAGTGGGAGTAGCACTCTTCAAGCGACCGCATTGCGCGCCTCTTGCCGCCCTCTTGGGAACCGCGACAGCGTGCGCATGAAGACTCGAGCCAACAGGCGGACGCGGTCTAGTTGTCCGATCACCGGACGATTGGTGATGGTGTCGAAGTCTTGGTGACGTATCTTGGCAAGGACCTGCAGGCCTGCTTGCCGGAACAGTTCGACCTCCATCGATAGCCGGCCTCTCAGCATTCCCGCCAAGGGCCTGCCGCGCTCGAACTGCAGCGCCGCCCGTTCGGCCAAGTCCTTGAGCGTCGAACGGAATTGGGGCGAGGCCTGTCGCCGCTCAATGTCCCTCCCAAGCTGCCCAAGGCTGTAGCCGTGCCTTTCCATGATCCGCTCCGGAATGTACACCCGGCCAATGTCCCAGTCGCGGCGGACGTCCTGCCAGTGGTTCGCGAGCTGGAGCGCGCTGCAGATATTGTCGGAGAGCGCCAGGCGCTCGCCGTCCATGTGCCCGTGTAGGCGGAGGACTATGCGACCGACCGGGTTCGCTGAGAGCTCGCAGTACCGCAGGAGTTCCGCGAAGTCCGAATAGGTGGGCTTGGACTGGTCCAGAAGGAACGCGGCGATCAGGTCGTCGAAGTCCTGCAGCGGCAGTCTGTGGCGGCCTACCGTGTCTCTCAGGGCCACGAACACGGGATGGTGCGGCTCCCGCGTCTCCATCGAGTGCAGCTGCTCCCGCCACCACGTCAGGAGGTCAGCGCTCTCTTCGGGATCTCCGGTCTCGTCACCCAGGTCATCTGCCCAGCGGCAAAAGGCGTACACATTGCAGCAGTCCTGCCGCAGGTTCGCGGGCACAAGCGGGCCTGCGACGGCAAAGTTCTCATAGTGAAGACGGGTGAGCTGGCGCGAGTAGGCTCTGGAGGCGTCTAGGCTCCACGCCGGGAAGTCCCTGCCGTGTGCGCGGAGAAACTCGAGCGGGCCCACGGCTCGTTCCATCAGAACCCCTCCGCGACCCCTTCGCTGCGCGAGTCCGCCGCTCCCTCGATTACGTCAGCCCGTACTTCGATCGCTTCGATGTGGCCGAGCCGCCGCCCGAAGTCCAGCGTATGGCCCATTGCCTCCAGGCGCGCGCGCGTCTCGGGCGAGAATCCCATCCGCTCCATGTAGAGCAGGTCCGGCATCCACTGGTGGTGAAAGCGCGGAAAGTCGACAGCCTGCTGGACGTTCATCCCGAAGTCGACCACGTCGAGCAGCACCTGCGTGACTGAGGTGATGATCGTCGGTCCTCCCTGAGCTCCCAGCACC
>JAJDWM010000638.1 GCA_022825595.1 Bryobacterales bacterium
CAAGCATCGATGCGGCCGCCAGCGAAGCCCAGCGTCTCGAATCCCATGGACTCCAGGGCGACTGTCCCCGCGAGGATCATCAGGTCCGCCCAGGAAATCTTGCGGCCGTACTTCTTCTTGATCGGCCAGAGCAGCCGGTTCGCCTTGTCCAGGTTTGCGTTGTCGGGCCAGCTGTTGAGCGGCGCGAAGCGTTGCAGGCCCCCGTCCGCGCCACCGCGGCCGTCGATGGTGCGGTACGTGCCAGCACTGTGCCAAGCCATGCGGATGAAGAACGGCCCGTAGTGTCCGAAGTCTGCCGGCCACCAGTCCTGGGAAGTGGTCATCAACTTCTCCAGATCCGCCTTCACCGCAGCAAGATCAAGACTCTCGAATTCTTCCGCATAGTTGAAGCCTTCGGCCAGCGGATTGGATTCCGGCGAGTCCTGGCGCAGTGGATCGAGGCTCAGCCGGTTCGGCCACCAGTAATCGTTGGTTGGGCTGTCGTGTTGGGCAAACGCCAAGTTGATCGGCGAGATCGGGGACATCCCGATCGCCAGCAGGGTAAGCAGTGGAATCGCTCGATTCAGCATCTCAATCGTCTCCTTCAAGTAGCGGCTGCCAGCGTGGGCCGCAGAAGTGTCATCTGGCTCCGAGGTGGCGCAGACTGCGTTGACTCCAGCGACCGGCGGCAAGCCGAATTCGTGATGTCCCTAGTGTCGAACGGTCCGACTGATACGTCCAAGACATTGTATCTATCATTGCGATAGGCTATTGCTATCACCCATGAGCCAATACGCTTTTTCGCTGAGGCAGATTCAGTACGCAGTGGCGGTGGCAGATCTGAAGAGCTTTCGCCGGGCGGCGGAGCGCTGCCACGTCTCCCAACCATCCCTGAGCGCGCAGGTTGCACGGGTCGAAGCCAATCTGGGAGTGCAGTTGTTCGAGCGCGATCGTCGAGGTGTGATGATCACTGCCGCGGGAACTGAACTGATTGGACGCATGCGCCGCGTCCTCGTTGAGGCCGATGACGTCGGCAAGGCCGCGCGGCGGTTCTTGGACCCTTTGGCCGGTACGCTGCGAATCGGCGTGATACCGACTATCGGACCGTATCTGCTCCCGGTCGCTGCTAAGGCGGTACACAAAGAGCTTCCGCGCTTGACAATGGCTTGGCTCGAGGACAAGACGAGGGCGCTCGTTCGCCGGATACGCCACGGAGGCCTTGACGGAGGGTTCCTCGCCTTGGAATCCGACATCGGGGACCTCACGTGCGAGACGGTCAAGCAGGATCCGTTCGTGCTAGCGGTACCTCCGGATCACCAACTTGGAAGATCGTCCAGGCCCATCCCTTTCAGCCGGTTGCGGGGTGAGCACATGCTGTTGCTTGATGAAGGGCACTGCTTCCGGGATCAGGTGATCGAATTCTGCAGAAGAAGAGGCATCGAGGAACTCGAATACCGCGCGACGAGTTTGCCGACTTTGGTGCAGATGGCGTGCGCCAACATGGGTATCACCTTGCTCCCACTAATCGCGGTGCCTGCCGAAGCCCTTAGGTGTGACCTGGTGACGCGTCCGATAACGCGACCCGTACCACACCGGACGATCGTGCTTGCTTGGCGGCCGGGGTCGGCCCTATCGAAAGCCATGCGCAAGATCGCAGAAACCGTACGATCCGCGATTCGGGAACCTCCTATCAGCTAGGAGTTCTCGGTCTCCGGGACGGCAATTCGGAGAGGCAATGCAGGGCGGAACCTCTCTCGACCCTCAACAGACCATCTACGCCGAAGTTCCTGCTCGTGGGCCTTGGTCTAGGAATGCGACCCTTCCAGTCCACCCGGACAAGGGTGGCGGTTAGCCGCATACCCTGCGTCGCGGCTCAAAGATGATTCCGCCCTTGACGGCCAAGCCCGCCAGCGGAGCGCACTGTTCAGCGATGTTCGCCACCGCGAGCGGACCGCTACTCGATGAAGGCCGTTACGGAATTTGATTGTCGATCATCGACCGTAAGTGTTATGGACACCTCCCCGCGGCCGGCGAGCGCGCGAGGCAACGGTCCGAGGACGACCCAATCGAACCCGAAGCCGGACATGGCGACGTTGTGGACGTCTACTGCCAGACCGCCAACGGTCGCTCCAACCGCTTGAGTCCAGGCCCGAATCCCGGTGGCCCACAGGCCGAGATACACCTTGTCGGAATCAGCTCCGAGGCTGATAGGAATCGCAGTGCGGCTGCCAAGCGGTGCGTTAGTCGTCGAGACGCTTTGTCTAGACTCCACTCCGCTGGCATCCACTCGGACGGCATCGCCCCATCCGGGCCCCACGCCGTCTAGGTTGGCTGAGTACAGGCCGGGCGCCACATGCGTGATCTCAACCGGGAATGGCTCGGAACGTTCCTCGCCACGCCAGACCGTCAGCGATGCCGTCCCCAGCGACACGTCGTCCGGCACGGCGAGACTCACCCAACTGGGCGAGACGCGATTCAGGCCAGCGAGATGGGCGTTTCGGGTGCTGTCGACGATCGCGACGCTTGCGCCTTGCAACACGGTTGGCTGGGATCCGGGCCCTTCTCGGACATCGACCGCGAATGAGTCTCCGGAAGCCAAGTTGGAGCCGAAGATGTAGAGGCTGGAGCCGGGGGCTGCCCCGGAAGCCCGGCTTGCCGCATTCTCGACCGATTCCACGATTGGCGTGGCAACGCCGGAATTGTCGCTACCAGCGTTGTTGCGAGGGACGACGACCAAGGTGACCGGTACGGTGACGACAGGTTCCATGGAGGAACTGCCAGAGGCGGAGGAAACGACGGTGAGGTCGGCGTAGTAAGTGTCTGGCTGGGTACCGTCGGCCGAGGCGCCGATCTCGATCTGTGTCGTCGAACCCGCTTGAAGAGTTCCCTCGGTAGGCGTTACGGTCAGCCATGGCTCATCGACGGCAAGGGCGTACCGGAAGAGGTCCGCACCCTCGTTCGCCAGTCGAATCACTTGGGCCGCCGGAATAGAGCCGGAAGGCGTTACGAAAGTCAATGCCCTCGGGCGCGTTGCAGCCGCTGGCCTCGGACTCTCCCGGCGCTCCACGTCCGCGCTGAGCACGCCTTGAATCCTGGTCCGTGGTGAGAATACGACCAGTGCGACGTAATAGGTCTCTGACGGGTCCAATGGCGGATCTGAGTGTTCGTTGATCACTACCAGTTCACGCCCGCCTAGCCCGGTTGATAGGTAGTCAGCATTGAACTCTGGAGTGCGTCCGTCCTCTCCGTATTGCCACTGAAGTCGCTCCCGACCGGCCAAGACGAACAGGTCCACATTCACGCCAGGCGTGGTTGCCTCGTAGGAAACCCGGACTTCGCGAGCGTCGTTCGGAGGCTCAATTCGAAAACCGTCCTTACGGTCGTAGATGTAGAATCGGTAGTTCGTTGCTGGAAACGAGACCTGAACAGGATTCCCAATCGGGAGTTTAGTAGTCCGCGAGAAGACGGCTTCGACGCCTGCTTGTTGGCGGATCTCCAGCGTCGTTGCGGCCTCTCGGCCTCGGAATTCGCCCCGCCACTCGACAAATTCCCATCCCGGACTTGGTACCGCCGAGAGGCGCACGGTAGCCCCTTCCGCATAGAAGCTGTCTGGTGACGCTGGCTCCACCCTCACCGTGCCGGACTGAGGGTCTGCTACACGGGTTACGAGGGCGAACTCCGAGGTGAATCTTGCTGTCATGGAGCCGCCGTCTCGGGGCAGCGTCAGTGTTCCGGACCGGGTGCCTCCCGCGCTCCAGCTCTCGAAGCGGTACCGATGGAACTTGGATTGAGGCGCCTCTTGAACCTCGTCAATTCGCAGCCCAATACGATTAGGCCGGATGTCGGTCACGAGATTCCACGGCGCGAAGGTCCAGCATTCTTCGACACCGACACAATAATCCCGGAGGTACATCCGAAACGAGTCAACGTTTGCTTGGATGCGCAGCAGAGGACGGTCAGTGAACACAGCCTCAAACACCTTTCCGGGGCTCGCCACTCGCCAAGTTGCCGGATTGGAGGAGCGACCGTGGCCAACGTCGAGAATGCCCCCCCAGTGCCAGAACTGCCGGCCTGTGCGCGACCCCGGAGTAGCGTAGGCCTCAACCTCCGTTCGCAGCGTGTAGTATCCGTCCGGCGACTCCGGAAGCAGGCTCACAGTGCCCGTCCTACTGGGGTTCGCGGTACTCCCCACAAAGCGCTGCAGGATGAAGTTCGCTTCCAGCCAAGTAGAGTTCTCGCCCGCGACAAACGTCCGCGCCCGCTCGCCGCCGTCGTTCCAGCGCCCGAATAGGTAGCGGGTCCCCCCAATAACTTGGGACACCGGTGCTTCAATTGTGTGGACACTTCCCTCCGCCCAATCGAAGCTGGCCGGCGCGGTGAGGCGCTCTCCGTCCACAACAACCTCCAGCCCTGGTGGATTGGTGGTGACCGAGGTCTCCTCCGGGGGTTGTCCGTACAGGCGAGCCACGCCGTCAATGTCTCCTGCCGACAGCCCCGCCGACGGAATGCGCATTCCCGGCGGGATGGTCTCAAAGACCTCGTTTGCATTCCACGCATCGCTACGCCCGCCATAATGCATGACCGAAGCGTAGTCGTACGGGCCGGCAGCGGGGTGTTTGGCCTGATACGAGTCCATTCTTCGCGGATCGACGTTCTCTGTCAGGACCGTTACGTAGAGGTCACGATCCTCTCGCTCGTGTTCGTGCCAGAGACCCACGGCATGGCCGATCTCGTGTGCGACGTTGTTAGGTGAGCAGCCGATCGGCGGCAAGGAGATCTCTTGCGCTTCGCCGACCATGCCGACTTGCGAGCGACAATAGCCGGACTCCACATTCGAGAATCGAACGTAATTCGCATCCGTTGTGCGCGGGATCAGCCGAATGACGGTATTGTCATTCCACGCGCGGATGGCCAGTTGGATATCCCGGCGTTGCTCGGCTGAGACATCGTTGCCGATGATGTACGGGACCGTGCCCTCTGGCCAGAGATAGCGCTGCTCGTGCGGTGCCAGACCGCGCTCTGTCGGCAGGTCCCCACCGTCGTACCTGACCGATTCGCGGGGAAGCAGTGGTAGGCGCTCGAGGTCGTCGACTCTGCCGAGGACGATGTCGCCCGAGTGGACCGCCATGCCGTCGACGACCTCGTAGGTCAGTTTGCGGCCCCGAAAGGTCGTGGTGAAGACTTGCCTTGGCGCGAGTTCTCCTAGTGATGCGGACTCTCGCTCGGTCTTGGGGGCCCGCTCCACTTGCGCAGAGGCGGAGCCTAGGAACGCCAGTAGAATGATGATCGGCGAGAGTCTTGCGAGCCCTCTTGCGAGGCGGGCAGACACAACAACAATCCCGGATCTACGCTCCGTTGCGTGTCGCTGAACGGAAGTACCACCCGACCAGCCCAATCACGTTGGCACGGGCCCAGCCAATTCAACAACTCACGCATCATACCTACACATCGTGTCCGTGCTATCCCGAGGACGTGCGGTTGGCTTGGTCTCGGGAACGAAGCTTTCCGTCGGGGGGCGTGTTGCTGTGGCCCAGCAGTGTGCTGAGGTCCTGCATATCCACGTCGGCGGTCAGCAGATTGACCGCGACAGTGTCCCGCAGCCGATGCGGGTGGAATCCCCGAACGCCGGACGCCTCGGCGACCCGCGCCAGGCGGGACCGCCAATAGCCGGTCACGGTCCGCGGTGACGACTCTCCCGTCCGGCAGAATAACCCGCCGCTGTGCTTCGGCGGTGCCTGCAGCGGCGGCCACCGCATCCGGCGACTGCACCGTCACCAGTTCTCCCGTCTTGGCCCGGCGCAGCACGAGCTCGCCGTTCTCGCGCAGGGCTGTGCACGGCAGCGTCGCGGCGTCGCGGATGGCCAGCCCCGACCAGAGCAGCAGCATGAGCATGGCCCGGTCGGGGGACCCTTCGGGCGCGGCCGCGACCATTCGCAGCACTTCTTCCCGCGCCCGCGGGAGCCTTGGCGAGTCCTGCTGCTGCGGCGAGCTGTTCGGCTTCTGGACCACCGCCCTGCCGGCGGCCGCAGGCGGCAGGGCGGTGCATGCTGCCCTGGTGGCGGCGGCCGGCGCCGCCCGACTAAGCCTGAACTCGATACAGGCGCGCCGCGCCCCGTGCGCGGGCGGGATAGATCCCCCGCTGCCGGATGGCGGGGGCCCGTATCTGAGAGGAAGGGCACGCCCGGAACTGACGCTCTCAGGATCCTCCACGGCCCCCGCCCCCCGAATTGGAGGATGCCTTGGGACCCGGGCGTCCCTTGGGCGGTTACCTACGATCAAGCCCTGATGCCCGATTCTCCGACGCCGCAGCCGGACTCCAAGCGCCTGTTCGACCTGCTGATGAAGGTTGGCGTGTACGCCGGCGACGCCTATACTTTCATTCAGGTACTTTCGTTGAGGAGGTCCGGAGCATGGCCGCAGCCAACCTTAGCGCCCGGTTTGAATCAAAGCTCGACACCCGCAATGCCAAGATTGACGCCCAAAGCGCCCAGTTCGCCTCCACCGGCTGGATCATGGGCATCGGGTTCGCCCTGCTGGCCCTGCTCATAACCCTGCTGGGATTCCTCGGCTGACGGCCCGGGACAGAGTGGATGCTTGAACCGGTCTTTCCGGCAACGCGGACTGGCACGGTGGTTCAGGCACGGCGACGGGAGTCGGCTCCCGCCTCCCCGTCTCCGGCGGATCAGGATACTGCTGTTCGTGCTGCGGCGGGCAAGCAGACCGGCAGATCTGAACGGCCTGGCCAGGTTGCACCCCTTGCGGGCGACAGGGTCGGGTACTGGGCTATGAGGGTCTCGAGGAACTGGCGCATCGTCTTCCGCTTCGAGGATGGCGATGTCTGGGACGTGGACCTTGTGGACTACCACTAAGACAAGGGGACTAGCGTGGCTGTCATGTGCAATCCGCCGCATCCGGGCGAGGTGATCCTAGAGCTGTGTCTGGACGGGCGTGCCGGGCAAGAAGCGGCTGACCTGCTGGGGGTGCCGCTCGCCTCATTGGAGCGGCTGCTCGCGGGGAAATCTCAGATCTCGCCGCAGATGGCCCTGAGGCTGGAGGCGGCGGGTTGGTCGAACGCGGAGTACTGGATGCGCCTACAGGCTGCCTATGACTTGGACCTAGAGCGGAACCGTCAGCGGAAGGCCGCTTAGCGTCGCCGCGGGTTGGCCGTGCTCCCCAGGTTCGCTTGGGGCGTGCTACGTGGCACGCTTTGGAGTCTCAGGCCGTGCATGGCCTTCTCAGGAGGCTAACTCTTGTAGATCGAGTCGGGTTTGGCGTTGGTCTCGGCCAATGCCTCGGCGAAGCGGCCCTCGGCCTCTCGGCCCTGGCGGGCTAGGGCCTCTTGGTCGGGCTGGCCGCTCTGTGGAGTGCGCACTGGCCCGTCTGCGGAGCCGCAAGGGCACCACGCCGTTCACGATGTGACAGGCGTGGCCGACTGTCGCTCTCCGTACACGCGAAGGGTGTCGCCATCGTGCCGAGCAGGTACGCCTGCCCTACTCTTACGGCCCCCCCTACGGTCCCCGTGTTTGCGCTTTGGTCAGGGTCGCATACTTGGAACGGATCCGAGCCTTGAACGAATCGGAGATCTCGTCCCAGACGAATGGGTCCACTCTGAACGGGAGATCGCTCTCATCAAACGCTTCCCTCAAGTCGAAAATGTGCTCGAGCTGGTCTGGCCCTGAAAATGCCACCAGATCAAGATCAGACCGGTCCGTCGAATTCCCCACGACCCTCGAACCGTAGGCCCAAACTTCTGTACGGGGCAAGTATTTCCGCAATAGGCCCAATACCAGACCAAGGTGCATTGGTGCGACGTCGATGCGCTTAGCTAGTCCCATTTTCCTCGACTCATCGACACGTAGAGCTGAATGGAGTCTGCGATGAACGCCGGCACAACCAGAAGACACGCCTGAGCCTTTTCGCCGTCATAGTCGTGTGACGTGTCGATTCGGGCGTTGGCATACTTTATCCATTGCTCGATAGGAGTACGTAGGACAAGATTCTCGGCTGCTAGGCGAAGAACAGGCTTAGGACTGCTAGGAACACCGGGGATGCCCAGTTCCAAGATCAGGTATCGTCTCAGGATTCTCCACAAGCAGTCATAACAGGTCTCAAAGCGCTGGATCACCGATTCCGCCATTGCTTCTTGAACATTGACTGACCAGTAAGGATCCCCTCGGGCGAAGATCTCATGTTGCTCTTCTAGCCTATGTAGTGACTTGCGAAACTTCTCATAATCAATGTTTCCTTCACTAAGAGACACAAGGATGCTCACTTGTTCAAGGAAAAGACACGCACAGCGAGTGCTGCAGGGGGGCCGCACTGGCGCGACGATCGTGTGCTGTGGCGACCGTGCTCGGATTTCGCTTCTCCTGCATGATGCGTTCGGCTTCCGCTGCCGATCCCCCGGCCACCGCCGTCCGCAACCAGAATACTAGCCTTCGGCCGCAGCGGGCGTTCTAATCGCGGCATCTGGCGGGCGCGCGCGTGTCCTGTTCAGATAGGTGGACGCTGAGGTACCCCGTTCAGGGAACCGGTCGCAAAGCGACCACAGTTCCGGACATGGGCTAACAATGGGTGTCCACATTCCGGCTGCAGGAGAGGCCGAGAGTCAGTGAGACAGGGGTGCCGGAGGAAAGATTGGCACTGATTCCTAGGGGGCTGGGCAGGTGTCCGGTCCGCGTGTTCGGGTACTGGGCCGGAGGTGTTTCGGCAGTCCTCACGAGGGGCCTGGGCCGGGCGGCAGGGTCTGTCCGGCGCGGTTGTCGGCGTCGCCGACTCGACAGTCGCACTCGGTTCGCCCTCCCGGGCGGTGCGCGTTGCCGCTGGCGTCAAACGCTGGCGAACTCGTAGACCAGGCGCAGGTTGGTGCCCGGGTAGACCGTCGTGGTCTTGTTCAACTCCGCCAGCAACGGCTTGAGGGCCTCGTCGAGGCAGTTGCGCGACTGGTGCAGCAGGCGTACCTTCGGGTTGCCTGCCCGATGGTCCGGGACCAGGCTGGCCTCGCTGGCGAACAGCGTGTGGCGCGCCACCTCGTACGCGGTCTCCGGCTTCGACAGGTGCAGGGCCAGCCGCCTCGCCAGCTCCAGCTCGGCACGGTAGGCCACCATGCGCGGCGTGGCCATCAGGCAGCGCATGGGCTTGGCCAAGGCCTGACAGCGCAGATCTTGCGGCAGGTCGCCGGCCAGCACATGTCGCGGCGCCATTCTTCGGAAATCTTGGGAGCGTGTGACGGAGATGCTGCGCCAACATCCTCTGCCGCCAACCATGGTCATTCGTTCGATCTACGCCACCTAAGCGAACCTGCCATGAGAAGAACCGAGGGCGTTGTGCGTTAGCCGCGCGCGCTCGGATTCGAGGTCGGTGCCGGGCAGCCGGTTTCCCGCGATAAGCCGGCCTGGGCGGCACGGCCACCACCCGCCCTCACGAACGCGACTACCCGCACGGGCGAGGTCAGGAGTGACTGGAAGATCCCATTCGCTGATTGGGGCAGCGCGCCAGGAGTGTTGATCTCTAGGACGACGGCCGCGTGACCCGCCTCGGCCTCCTGCCGCAGTCCCTCGGCAACGATCTCGTGATTCAGCGAATGGGTTACAGTGCCGAGGTCAGCCACGAGGAGTCTTTGCTCCTCCGCACGAGAGGGCGTGCCGAGTAGGGCGGTCAAGGCTGCGACGGCACAGAGGGCCGGGTGTGCGACGGACATCGTTGGTCCTATGGCCCGCATCCCATCCTCGGTTCAGAGCCTACCGGCGGCTTCGGAGCCGCGCCTCTTCTAGCCTGACCACAGCCCGGACGCCGCGATGCCTTGCAACGGTCCGCTCCGGTCTCGGCCGACCCACACATGGTGCCGATCAGAGGTTCGAAACCATGGGCTTGACCAGAATGGACGGTTTCGATGCCTCTCCTCGGACTAGGCCTCCGAAAGTCGGAGATGGTGCTCGCATCCTTCGCCGCCGTGACGGCGGCTGTGTGGGCAGTCAAGCCGATCGGCGAGATCCTGAACCCCGTTTGGATCGTCTCCTTCGGGGTCCCGCTGGCACTTGGGAGCGCCGTATGGGCCGAGCCTGTGGCCGGCAGCTCGAATTGGTGGTGGCTTGGCAGGCCCGTTGGGCACCAACCCGCCTTTCCGACGGCCGAAGCGGCCCTGGAGGCCCTGCCGGACGCCGTGCTGCCCTAGAATGAGCACGTGGCAGCACGCATTCTCAGCACAGCATGTCTTGGGGCCTTGGTTGCGGTAGGCGCACTCGCCGCAAAGCTCCCGGAGTGGTACACGAGGGTACTGGGGGATGCTGAGTTCAAGGTCCGGCTGGTCCAGTCCGTAACTGAGATCGAGGGGATTGTCGGTGACGGGCTTGAGGGAGATGTGACGCTGGTGGAATTGCGCGTGCGCCCTCTGTACGGCTCGGAGTTCACACTGTCTCGCGACGACTTCCTCCTGCGGGCCCGGAACACGAATGACACATCCGTGGCGCGCACTCCCGACCGAATTGCCGGAACCGGCGTCCTCGACCTGACC
Source organism: Bryobacterales bacterium (assembly GCA_022825595.1). Classification (GTDB taxonomy): domain Bacteria; phylum Acidobacteriota; class Terriglobia; order Bryobacterales; family UBA6623; genus VXMF01. Next base: position 10,493 of record JAJDWM010000638.1, read on the forward strand.
GCAAAGGCGACGAATTCCTCGGCAGGCCTGTTCGCGGAAGACACCAACAGCCCAATATGGGGCGGCGTGCCGGGCACTGGCGGACGGCCCAGACGCCTGGGAGGACCGCCCAGCGGTGTGGGAAGCGGCGGCACGGCGGAGATTGTGCAGACCGTAGAGGGCCGCACCGAAGGCGTGGGCACTGCAGCCGAGCGCCTGCAGGCGTCAGAACTTCCGCTAGAGATGGCGGACGAGCCAGCAAGCGGCTTCCTGTACTTTGAGATTCCAGCCAAGGTCAAGCGCAAGCACTTGGAACTAAGCTACGATGGAACCTTGGGGAAGTTCCGCGTCGAATTCAAGAGACCCGAGTGACCCAGTACGCCCTCAAGCGCCAGTGGATTCCCGCCCGCGAGGGCGACTCCTCAGTCCACTCCCGGCGCAGCCCGGAGAGCCATTCCATCCGTCGCTAGACGCACCAGCTCTGAAACAGCCGCAAAGGAGCATGCGTAACTCGCACTTGATCGTCCCAGCCTGCACCGCGCACGTTTTCTGCGGCGTGCGCGTCCCGGCTTCCACTTACCAACGCCCATGCGTCTGATCGGTTCTGCAATCCTTGCCGCATACTTCGCGATCGCTCTAACCCCCGTCTCGCTTGCCCAAGAGCCCGTCGCCCCTCCTTCCGGGCCCCGGCAAGCTGAAGCGGCAGACCCCGCGGCTGACTCTGCCCCCTCAACGCTGCCCTACCTCTCGGCCCAGGCGCAGCAGCAGCCCGCTTCCCCATTCGAAGACATCCCGCTCGAGGAGCCTCAGGCCCCGTCGCCATTCGAGGACATCCAAGAAGAGCAGCAGCAGGCCCAGCGTCGCCCTGGCGAGGAGATCGTCGAGGCCGTCGAATTCCGCGGCACCCGGCGCATCCCCCGAGACAGCCTCTCGGCGCGCATCTTCACCAGGCGAGGCGACCTGTTCGATGACCAGACGCTGCGGCGAGACTTCATGGTGCTGTGGAACACCGGCTACTTCGACGATCTGCGGCTTGAGGTTGAGGACGGGGAACTCGGCAAGATCGTGCGCTTCGTGGTCACCGAGCGCCGCGTCGTGCGCACCATCCGCTATGAGGGCAACAAGTCGGCGACGCTCTCCGACATTCTCGAGCGCTTCAAGGAACGCAGCGTCGGCCTCACCGTCGAGTCGCGCTACGACCCGACCACAGTCAATCGTGCGGTGTACGTCCTCCGGGAGCTCTTGGGGGAGCGCGGCAGGCAATACGCCGAGATCAACCCCGAAGTCCGCCAGATCCCGCCGGCCTCGGTGGAGATTGTCTTCAACATCGACGAGGGCCCCAAGGTCAAGGTGGGCTCCGTGGACTTCGAGGGCCTTTCCGTCTTCGGACCGAAGACCGCAAGACGCGCCATGAAGAACACCAAGCCACTCGGGATTCCGCGCTCAGTCGTCTTGGAGAACATCTTTACGCGCACCTTCGACATCCGCAAGCTCGAGGAGGACAAGGAACGGCTCCGGAATGCGTTCCAGAAGCGCGGCCACTTCCGGGCCAATGTCCTGAGGCACGAGCTCGACATCCAGGACCGCCCGGGCCGAGCGACCTTCCTGCTGCCATGGTCCCTGCTGTTCAGCAAGCCCAAGAAGGTGGCTAACATCGGACTGCTGCTCGAGGAGGGCCCGCGCTACTCGCGCGGGAA
>JAJDWM010000204.1 GCA_022825595.1 Bryobacterales bacterium
GAGCATGGCCCGAATCTCGTCTGACACGCTTGCCACGTCGCGGCCGCTCAGGTTTGCAGTAATGACCGCCGCCCGCTGCGACCGGATTCGGCGGATCTCGGCCGGACCGCTGTGGACTTCGACTTCGGCGACCTGATCCAGCCGAATCGGCACGAAAGGCCGCGCGCCTTCCGATCGGTCCCTTTCCTCTCTCGCATCTTCGTCGCGGCCGGCGTCGGGTTGTGCGGCTGGCGTTCGAGTTTGGGACGACCGCCCGCGGGCGGCCTGCGACGAGGCCTGCCCGGGGCGGCTGTTCACCACCATGCCCTTGATGTCGCTGATGGCGTTCCGATCGGGCTCGTCGACTTGGACCAGGATCTCGATTTGGCGATCTCCCTCGCGGTACCGCGACGCTACATCTCCACGGATCTTGTTTCGCAGCACACGGGCAACCTGCTCTTCTTGGAGCCCGAGCCGGCTCAGCCTCCGCCGGTCGAATCGCACCTGAACCTCCGGGTTTCCGGCCCTTGTGGTGGTCTCGATATCACGCAAGCCATCGATCCGCGCCAGGCGCTCGGCAACTAGCGCGGCCGCCTCTCGCTGATCATCGATCTCGTAGGCAAACACCTCAACCTCGACCGGGGTCTTGAAGCTGAACAGTGCCGGGCGCTGAAAGCGCGGCTGGGCTTCGGGGACTCCGGCGATGATGCGCCGAACACTCTGGATGACCTCATTCTCGAGGCGGTCATCCTCCCGATCCCGCAGCACAACATGCAAGGTGCCGATGTGCTCTTCGAGGTCGCCAGAGGCAAACTGATTCTCTAGGCTGCCTCCCACGCTGGAATAGACCATGTCGACTCCCGGGACGGACAGCGCCCTACCTTCGATTTGCCGCATCATTCGATCCGTCGACTCCAGCGGACGTCCTTCCGGCAGGGATACCTGAAACGAGAACTCGCCTTGAACAAGGGTTGGGATCAACTCCGCCCCGAGAACCTGGAGCAGCGCCAAGGCTGCCACTACAGAGCCCGCCACGATCGCCATTACGGCGCCCTTGGCCTCGAGAGCCCTTTCAAGCGCACGGTCATAGCGGCCCTCGAGCGCCGCGAAGCCGCGGTCGAAAGCACCCAGCACCGGCTTCAGGCCCCAGAGGATCTTCTCAGAGCTCAGCGACAGCGCCTTGCGGGCGTCCTGAACAAGGATCCGGGGGGCTTCCCGGCTGGCAAACCGGGCCGCTTGGACTAGCCATCGCGGAAACCGCTGCACTCCCGGAACGGAGCGCTCACCGGGCTCAACTCCCATCTCCCGGTCGGACCGCAACCTCGCCGCAAGCAGGGTCGGGATCACTGTCAGCGCCACCGCCAGCGACGCGAACAGAGCGAACGTGATGGTCAGCGCCTGGTCGCGGAAGAGCTGGCCGGCAATCCCCTCTACGAACACCAGAGGCAGGAACACGGCCACCGTGGTCAGCGTCGACGCCGTGACCGGCATGGCAACCTCTTCAGTGCCGGCCGCGACCGCCTCCGCGGCGGCAACTCCGGGCCTGCGGTGTCGGTGCACGGCCTCGAGCACAACGATCGAACTGTCCACCAGCATTCCGACACCCAAGGCCACTCCGCCGAGAGACATGATGTTCAGGGTTATTCCGGCCTGATACATCGCGGCGAATGTCGCCATCACCGAAATTGGGATGGCAGCGGCGATGATCGCAGTGCTGCGCGCGTCGCGCAGGAAGAAAAACAAAACCAGCGTGGCGAGAATGCCGCCGACCAACGCTGCCCGCAGCACGTTGTCGACGCTGCTGCTTATGAAGCGGGCTTGGTCGGATACGACCGAAGTCTCCACGCCCGGGGGAAATGTCGGCTCCTTCCGGACAGTTTCGAGGCGAGCCTGCACCGCCTCGGACACGATCACCGTGTTGGCGTCGCCTTCCTTGTACACGGCCAACTCGACGCTCTCTCGGCCGTTGAAGCGGGCGATGACATCGCGCTCCCTTGATCCCCGCCAGACATGCGCAATGTCCTCGAGCAAGATCTTTCGCCCGTCCTGGTCGGACACCACGATGCCGCGCACCTCGTCAACCGAGCGAAACTCATTGACCATGCGCACCATGTAGTTCATGTCCAGGTCATAGAGGCTGCCGCTGGCCTGGTTCAGGTTCTCCTCTCTCAGGATCTCGGTGACGCGGGTGATTGACAGGCCGAGTTCAGCAACACGCCGCTCATCAAGCTCGACACGGATCTGCTCCTCTCGGCCACCCGCCACCTTGACCGCAGCGACGCCGTCGACCGATTCAACGCGCTTGCTGAGATCCCGTTCCGAGATGTCCCGCAGGCGCGCCATCGAGAGCTCTCCATGGACCTGAATGCGCAGGATCGGGTCGTTCGACGGGTCGAAGCGCAGGATGACGGGACGCTCAGCGTCTTCGGGGAACTCGATCAGGTCGAGCTTCTCCCGCACTTCGACGCCCGCGAGGTCCATGTTCGTGTTCCAGTTGAACTCCAGCACCACCTCGGACTGGCCCGGGCGTGACACGGACGTGATGCGGGTCAGGCCCCCGACAACCCCGACGGACTCTTCCACCCGGCGGGTCAGGAGGGCTTCGATCTCCTCTGGAGCGGCATCCTGGTAGTCCGTCTGGATGGTCAGGGAAGGGTACGAGATCCGTGGCAGTAGGTTGAGGGGCAGCCGCTGGAGCGACACGTAGCCGAAGAGCGCGACCGCCGTCACGGCCATCAGGACCGTGACAGGGCGCCGGATCGCTGCCCGAGTCAGATGCACCGTGCCCCCGTGACTCCCGAGCCGTCCCAGCCAGCCGGGCCTTCGAGCCTAGTTGGCGACCACCCTGGTCCTGTCGCCATCCCTGAGCTTGCCCTGTCCCGCTATCACGACTGTCTCCCCGGCCTCGACACCCCGCCGGACCTCGACCAGATCGGCTTGTTGGTATCCCAGATCGACCGGCGCGCGGCGCGCGGTCAGGTCGTCGTCAAGCACCACGACGAGGGTCTCGCCAGCTTCCTCGATCACCGCCTGCTTCGGAATGAGGATCGCGTCCTCGAGAGAGTCAGTCTTGATCTCCACACGGACGAATGCCCCCGGTCGGAATGCGGGGAGGGACGGCGAGCAGCGGACCGTCACCTTGACTGTGCCTGTCTCGTCGTCCACCACAGGGCTCACGCGCTCAACCGAACCCGTCGCTTCATCCTCTCCCGGACCCCCAAGGCGAAGAGTCGCCGACTGCCCCGCGCGGGCGTCTCGCGAAGCAGCCTCCGGCAGGTAGACGTCGGCATAGAGCGGCGAGAACGCCCCCAGTTTGAAGAGCGTGTCGGTAGTTCGGATGGACTGCCCAAGCTCGACTGTTCGTTCCGTGATGCGACCCGTGAACGGAGCCGTTATTAGCGACTGGGAAATCTCGAGCTCCACCTTTCGGATCTCCGATTCGAGCTCGTCCATCCTTGCGGTCGTCTCGCGCACCGAGGACTCGACCGCCCGCAACTCGTGCGAAAGGTCCTCGACCTCATGCCGCTGGATCGCAATCTCGGACTCGGCCAAGAGCCCCAGGCCGAAGGCTTCCTCGCTGCGGATGAGTTCGTCGCGCTTGTTGCGCAGCTTGGCATCTGTCTGCTCGGCCCGGATGCGGGCGGCCTCCAGCTGGATCCGCGTCTGCGCGAGTCGCTGGCGCGTCAGCTCGAGATCGATCTGCAGCCTTCTGTCGTCGATCCGGCAAAGAACCTGCCCGGCCCGGACAGAGTCCCCCTCCTCGGCGAGCACGGCCGTCACGATGCCCGTGACCTGCGCCGCCACCCCGACCTCACGGCGGGCCCGAAGATTGGCCGTGGAACCTAGAATGTGCGAGATGGGCCCACGGGTCGCCAGCGCAGTCGTTACCGGGACTGCCTCTCCTTGCCGCTCCTCCTGGTCGGCGGCACTCGCGGCACCATCGCCATCGGACAGCCGGGCATTTGCGAAATATGCCCCCGCCGAGAGCAGCATTACCGCCAACAGCGAAACGTAGGCTTTTGCTCGGGCGGACATTTCGGAGGAAGCGGGCCTCAGGCGTGGGCCCTGTTAGAACTGTTGGACGTTCCAGCCCGCTATTTGGTTAACCCCTCAAACCGAAGGCGGGTTGCAGCCCGACTCTCTCATTCTCGACCATGGCAGTGCATCTGAGCTGCTGCTACGCTGTGCCCGGACCAATACGATGTGCGGACGGCTCACCCAAGACGTCGACGGCGACGATCTGGCAGATCTCTACGGACTTGACGAGGACCAGCTTCTGGCGCTGCCCCGACAGCGCTGGAACGGTTGCCCGACGCAGGACTTCGCCATCTGCCGGTTGGGGCCGGACCAGCGACCAGCTATAGGAATCCACAGGTGGGGCTTGGTCCCATCTTGGGCACGAGACCTCAAGATCGGCCCTAGACTGATCAACGCGCGGGCCGAGACGGTCGACTCCAAACCGTCATTCAGGGCACCGTTTGCCCGCCGCCGCTGTCTCGTCCCGGCCAACGGCTGGTTCGAGTGGCGGCGTACAGGCACAGGCAAGCAGCCATGGTGGATCTCGATGCAAGAATCGCCATTCTCATTCGCAGGTTTGTGGGAGGTCTGGGACCGCGGACTGGGTGCCGTGCCGACGTTCACGATCCTTACCTGTCCGGCAGCTCGCTCGATGCGGTGGCTTCACCATCGCCAGCCGGTAATCGTCCCTCGATCTGAATACAAAGCTTGGCTGTCGCCTTCATCGGCGCCGCGCGAGCTCTTGGACATGGTCCGGGCGCCAGAGGAGGGCCCATTCGAATTCCGCCGTGTCGACCGACGGGTGAACAGCCCGAAGAATGATAGCCCGGACCTGCTCGATCCCGTCTGAATCCGAGTCGCTCCCTTCGGTCCGGCTCGGGCCGAAGGCTGGTCTTGTGTCGCCATCAGAGTCTAATGGCTCGTCGGTCGGCCAAGCCAATCGTCGCGCCCGCAATATCGGCGGGGCACATCCCAGAGGCGTCGGCTCAGTCGTCCGGGACCGGCAACACCTCCGGAAGCGGGATTCCGGCCCGCTTCATGAGTTCAACGGCATTGCCACGCTTGGCAGGTCCGGGCTTCAGCTTGTAGTCGAAGTGCATGTCGCTGCCTTTCAGGACGTCTTGGAAGTGCATGTTCGTGAC
>JAJDWM010000243.1 GCA_022825595.1 Bryobacterales bacterium
CGCAAGTACGACTTTGCCCTGCGGGAGCCGGTGCGGATCGAGCTTTACCCGAACCACGACGACTTCGCTGTCCGCACGATGGCAATGCCGGGCATCGGGCTGCTGGGGGTCACGTTCGGCTATGTGGTTGCAATGGACAGCCCCTCGGGCCGCGAGCCCGGCGGCTTTCACTGGGGCACTACCCTTTGGCACGAGCTGGCCCACGTGTTCACACTTGAGGCGACCGGCCACCTTGTTCCGCGCTGGTACTCCGAGGGCATCTCGATGTACGAGGAGTGGATGGCGGACCCCCGGTGGGGCGAGTCCATCGGGCCCGAGTATGTCGAGGCCGTCCGCAAGGGAGACCTCCTGCCCTTGGCGGAGCTGGACCGCGGCTTCATCCGGCCGAAACATCCCGGACAGGTGGCGATCTCGTACATGCAGGCCGGCTACGTGTGCCGGTTCATCGCCGACCGCTGGGGCGAGCCGAAGCTGGTGGACCTGCTGCGCGGCTTCGCGCAGGACAAGACAACGCCCGCCAACCTCAAGGCCGTGCTCGGCCTGAGCACGGACGAGCTTGACGAGCAGTTTGAGGAATACATGCTGGAAGTTCTCGGCCCGGCGGCCGACGGCCTGCCTCGCTGGCGCGCGAGCCTGAAGGAGGCTTTGGAGGCAGCGCGTGGCAAGGACTGGGCCGGCGTAGTGGACCCGGCTCGTAGAGCCAAAGCCGCCTACCCGCAGCACGTCGGAAGCGGCAGCGCCTACGTGCTGCTTGCGAGGGCGCTGGATGAGGACGGGGACAGGGCCGCGGCGCTGGAGGAACTGCTGGAGTACGAGCGCCGCGGCGGGCGGATGCCGGAGACGCTCAAGAAGCTTGGCCTATGGCTGGAGGAGGCCGGCCGGGCCGACGCGGCCGTCCACACATATGAGGGCCTGATCTACAACTGGCCCCAAGACGAAGATCTGCATGCCCGCTTGGGCGAACTGTACCTCAGGTCGGGCCGCACCGAAGCCGCCAAGCAAGCGTTCGAGGCCGTTCTGGCGATGGACCCGCTCGACCGGGCGACGGCCGAGTACAACCTTGCGCGCGCTTACGTTAAGCTAGGCAATCTTGCGCGAGCGCGGGAGCACGTGCTCCAGGCTCTCGAGCGCGCCCCAACATTCCGGCCCGCGCTCCAGCTCCTGCTGCAAGTCCAGCGCTAGGAACAGCCATGCAATCCCTCCAAACGGCGGAGCCCTTCACCACAGACACCGCAGAGGCCGAGGAGTTGGTCGAGAAGTTCAGCGCTTCGATGGAGCGCATTCGAACCCAAGTCGGCCTGATCATCGTCGGCCAGGAAGAGGTGGTCGACAACCTGCTGATCACTCTGCTGGTGGGCGGGCACTGCCTGATCACAGGCATGCCGGGCACGGCGAAGACTCTACTGGTCAGCACTCTAGCGTCAGCCTTGGGTCTTACCTTCAAGCGCATCCAGTTCACTCCGGACCTGATGCCGACCGACATCACGGGCACGGACATCCTCGAGGAGGACTCATCCACCGGGAGGCGCAGCTGGACGTTCGTCCAAGGGCCGCTATTCACGAACGTACTGCTGGCTGACGAAGTGAACCGCACACCGCCCAAGACGCAAGCCGCGCTGCTCGAGGCGATGCAGGAGCTCTCCGTAACCGTCCGCGGAACAAGCTACCGGCTTCAGCCGCCATTCATCGTGCTGGCGACACAGAATCCAATCGAGCTCGAGGGGACGTATCCGCTACCAGAGGCACAGCTGGACCGATTCCTGTTCAACGTCCTGCTGGACTACCTCACCACGGAGGAGGAAATCGAGGTCGTCCACCGTAATACCGCCGGCACACCCTTGCCCGAGGTGGTCCCGGTCACCACAGCCGAGGATATCCTGAGCTTCCAGTGGCTGGTACGGCAAGTACCGGTCTCTGATCCGGTCTCAAAGTACGCGGTCTCGCTCGTGCGCGCGACTCGGCCTACGGATCCCGAGGCGCCGGACATCGTCCGCAAGTACGTCAACTTTGGGGCCAGCGTCCGGGCCACCCAGTTCCTCGTGCTGGCGGCAAAGGCGCGCGCGCTGCTGAACGGCCGCTACCACGTCACGGTCGACGACATAAACGCGCTGGCGCTGCCGATCCTGCGGCACCGCGTCCTGACAAACTTCTACGCTGAATCGGACAAGACGACCGTGGACGACGTTCTCAAGGCGACGATCGAAGCCCGACCGGCGGCCGAGTGAGCGCGGATGCGGGCCGACATGCCAAGAAGGCGGGACGCCAACAGCCAGCCGATGTGACATGAGCAGCCAGCATCTTCTGGATCCAGGCATCCTGCAGCGGCTGGCCAACATTCAGCTGGTTGCCAAGACGGTAGTTGACGGCTTCCTGCACGGGGGCCACCGCTCCCCACAGTTTGGATTCAGCCAGGAATTCGCGGAATACCGCTCCTACACCGAGGGGGACGATCCCCGCTACATCGACTGGAACGTGCTGTCGCGGACTGACCGCGTCTACATCAAGCGCTTCCTCGGGGAAACGAACACCCACCTGATGATCCTGCTGGACTGCAGCGCTTCGATGGGCTACGGTTCGGGCGAGACCACCAAGTTGGACTACGCACGGTTCCTGGCGGCCTCGTTGGCGTACCTTTCCACGTGCCAGCACGATGGGGTCGGCCTCGTCCTGTTCGACGAGCAGGTCCGCGAGGTTCGCCCCGCGCAGTACCGCCCGAGGCACCTGCAGAGCATTCTGCACGTGCTCGAAGAGGCCGAAGCCGCAACCGGAACGGACTTGCACGTGCCGTTGCAGGTGCTGGCCCGGCTGCTCCGCCGAAGGGGCCTAGTGGCGATGATCTCGGACTTCTTCGCCGATCCTGAAGAGATCGTGAATCCTCTGAGATCCGTAGCAAACCAAGGCAAGGATCTGATCTGTTTCCACGTGCTTGATCCTTCCGAATTGGCCCCGGGCTTCCGGACCGCAGCCCTAGTCGAGGACATGGAGACGGGGGAAGAGATGGAAGTGTCCGCCGACTACGCCCGTAGAGTCTACCCTGGACGCATCCAAGACCATATCGAGACCCTCCGCAAGAAGATTGTGAGTGAGGGAGCCGACTACGTGCTCCTGGACACTTCGCAGCCCCTGGATCTGGCACTGCGGGAGTACCTTCTGTACCGACTAAGGAGACGATAGGCGAGATGGGGCTGCTCGCACCTTGGTTCCTGCTCGGCGCACTTGCGGTAGGACTGCCCCTCTGGCTGCACCTGATGCGTCGTCGCAATCCGGTCAAGCTGACCTTCAGTTCGCTGATGTTCTTCCAGAAGCGCACCGACACCACGATCCGGGAGCGCCGACTGCGCTACCTGCTGCTTCTTGCGCTGAGGCTCGCCGTTCTGCTGCTGCTCGCGCTGGCCTTCTCGAAGCCGATCTGGGAACGGCCCCCGGCCGTGATCGGCGGGAGAATCCCCCTGCTGCACCTGATAGCCCTCGACACCTCCCTGAGCATGGGACACGGCGACCGCTGGGAAGCAGCCAAAGAACTGGCGGACGAGATCATCGGAGCCCTGGCCCCCGGCGACCGTGCCCAGCTGCTATCCAACGGGCCGTCCGTAAGCGTGCTCACCGAGCCCACCCCCGATGCGGCAATCTTGCGCAGGGCGCTCGCGGGCCTCGCCCCGACGCAGGCCAGCAACAGCTTCGGCGATGTGGTCGAGGCGACGCGCAATCTTGTCGAAGAGGGAACCGGACCCGCGCGCCTACACGTGATCTCCGATCTCCAGCACTCCGCGATGCCGTCTCGCTTCCAAGACCTTGTGCTCCCGCCCCACGCCGAGCTTGTGTTGCACGGCGTCGGCAGCGAAACAGATGCCAACTGGGCTGTCGACAGCATCAAGGGCGACCCGAGGGTGTACGGCAGAGAGGCGGCAACGCTCGAGGGAACGGTCGCAAGCTACGCAGAACGCGACGCATCAAAGACTGTCTCTCTGTGGATCAACGGCCAGCCCTCCGGAAGCGAGCGAGTGGAAGTGCCCGCGTGGGAGAGGGTCGAATTCTCCTTCGACATCCGTGATGCTCCCAGGGGCTTCAGCCGAGCGGAGCTGAGGATTGATCCGACTGACGACCTTCCGGACGACGACGTGCGCCGCATCGCGTTGGACAACAGCGAGCCCGACCCCCTACTCTTCGTGGCCCAGAACGCGACTGGCCGCGACGTGCTCTACTACCGTGCTGCGCTCGAGTCAAGCGAGTCCAGCCGTTACGTGCTGGAGGTTGCCTCGCCGGCGGACCTTGCGCGGGTCGATCCGGGAGAGTATGCCTTCATCGTGCTGTCTGACGTGGTGCGCCTCCCCGAGCGCTTCCAGGATCGCTTGCGGGCTTGGCTGGAGGCGGGCGGTGCGCTGCTGGTGGCGATTGGGCCGAATTCGGCCCTCGTCCGGAGGGCCCCTATGACCGGCCACGCCGTGCAACAGCCCCTGTCTTCGGAGCGCGGGCGGGCACCGTTCCAGCTGGCCGGACAAGCCGACGTGACCCACCCCGTCGCCCAAGCGACGGACGGCCTGCGATCGGTGCGCTTCTACCTGTACGGACGAATCGTGCCGCAGGACGGCGACAGGGTTCCGATGCGCCTGGCGAACGGGGATCCTCTACTGATCGAGCACGGGACCGGCAGGGGCCGGACGCTCCTGTTCGCATCGGCTCTCGACAATGTCTGGAACAACCTCCCAGTCACTCCGGCCTACGTTCCGTTCGTGGTCGAAACAGCCCGGCTCCTGACCGGGGCCGAGAGACGTCGAGGCGAAGCTACGCTCGGAGACATTCTCGAGCTGGGCAGCCGTAGGGACAGAGGCGGGGCGGTGCAGGTGGTCGCCCCCTCCGGCGAGGCCGTGCTGACCCTTTCCGATTCCGTTGAGCGGGAGGCGCTGCCCCTCGACTCGGTGGGCTTCTACGAGATCCGTGGCGCGAGAGGGCTCGAACTCCAGGCCGTCAACCCCGATCCGCGCGAGTCGAATCTGCGCCGCGCGGAGGGCGACGCGCTCGAAATGTGGCGCTCCAGCGCCGCTGAGGCCTCAGGAGGGCTGGCCGCCGGGCTCCCCGAGCCGGAAGTGCCCCCATGGCGGGTATGGCGCCTGCTGCTGGTCCTCCTAGCGCTTGCAGTGCTGCTAGAATCCCTCATAGCAAATCGTCACCTTGACGCTTTGCGGGGGGACTAGAGGAAGTTGCTATTCGGGCATCAAGACCAGCGAACGGGGGGCTTGGATCAATATCTCGGCGCTATAGCGGGCCGTCTGCGGGCGACCGCGGCGACCCGAGGCTTGGGGGCGCTGGGGCTGACCGCGCTGTGCCTGACGGCCCTGTGCGTCTACCTGGCCAACCGCGCTGCCTTCTCCACCGCGAGCGTGGTCGGCTCGCGGATGTTCTTGGCCATTGCGCTTGGCAGCGTCCTCGTCTTGGCCCTCGTGCTGCCGCTGCGGCGCTTGGCGGGTAGACGAGCCTTCCTGCGAGCCGCGGACAGGGCTGAGCGCCGCTCGGAGGCGTTTGGTGGCCGGCTCCGCACGTGGGCCGACGAGCGCGAGCGGGCGCGGGCAACGGGCAGTGCGCCAAGTCCCCTGCTGGCACTGCTCGCGAGGGAGACGCGAGACACGTCCGCCGTGGTCCAGCTGGACAGCGTCGTTGGCCGACCGCTGATTGCGGCATTTGCGGCGACCGGGGTCCTCGCGGTGGTGGCCCTGGTGTGGCTGGGAACTGCCGGTCCAGGGTACTGGAGCTACGGCACATCCCGGCTTTGGACAGGCTGGTTTCTGACGCACGACGCGCCATTCTACGAACTGAAGGTCGAGCCGGGAGACACGTCGATCCGCAAGGGAGGGCGTTTGGAGGTGTCCGCCCT
>JAJDWM010000504.1 GCA_022825595.1 Bryobacterales bacterium
CCTGAGTGCGTCGCTTCCTGTACAGGTTCAACCCCCAGAGTGCAACGGTGCCGCCGGCTGTGGCCGCACTACCCGCCGCGATGGCATCCCAAGGCACCGGGAAGCGGTTCAGGACCTCGAGCCGCTCGAAGGACCAGTGCCACGCCTCGTGCGCGGCAATGGCCGAGATCAGGACGATTCCGGGGCGTTCCGCCACCGCCGAGCGGAACGCCCCGGCCAGGATCGGCACGAGTACGCAGAGCACCGCGAGCTGGCCAAGTTCCACGCCGATGTTGAACGCGAGCAGCGAGGTCACTACGTGCGCTCCGGCGAACTGCAGGGATTCCGAGAGCGCAAACGAAAACCCGAATCCGTGCACCAGTCCGAAGCCCAATGCCATCAGCCAACGGTGGTGGGCAGTTCCGACCGCGCTCTGGAGCGCCATGAAGAGGATAGAGACGGCGATCAGCGTCTCGACTAGCGGGGGGAACCATGACGCCGACGGGCCGTAGCCCATGGCGCTGGCCACCAGCGTCACCGAGTGCGCGGCGGTGAAGGCCGTCACGATCAGCACGAGCGGCCTGAAGCGGCGCACCGGCAGAACGAGACACACCAGGAACAGCAGGTGGTCGGCGCCGTCTAGGATGTGCCAGAAGCCCAGTCGCACGAATTCCCCGGCCGCTTGCAGCCAGCCCGGGTCGAGCTGAACGCGACCGCGGTCCCCAGGAATCTGGTAAGCGCGCTCGGTCCCGTCGGGCAGGGAGACGAGCAGGGAAGTCGTCACGTCCTCGGCCAGATGGCCGAGGCCGGGGTTCAAAGCGAACGCCGAGCGCTGCGAGCGGATGGAGTAGCGCAGCAGAACGTCCAGATAGACCTGATCCCAGACCAGGTTCTCGGAATTGGCGGGCTTGGGCTCGGCGAGGTGGGCCAACGCGAGGTCCAGCGACGAGAGCGACCTGTCCGACGGCAGCGAGACCTGCGTGCGGGCGACCGCCGGGACGGGCACACGCGAGCTGTCCTCGTACAGTTCAACGAAAGGGGCGATCCACTGCTCGGCGAGTCCCGGCAGCTGTGGCTCAAGCGTTGCGACATCCAGGTAGCCCGGGCCGAACTCGGGGACTTCGACGTCGCGAATCGCACTCAGCGGGACGCGGGCGACGACCAGGAATTCGTTGCTCCGCGCCTCGGCGACCATCCGCACCACGAGCCGGCTCGGGATCTCATGGGCCACCGCCGACGCGGTCGCCAACAGGGCCAGGGCGGCGAGCGCCGCTGGCCGCCGATTCTGTGTTCCGTTTGCCCGGCGCATCCCTTAGAAGTATGATGGCGGGCACGATGCCGAACCCAATGCGCGCGGCGCTGGCCGCAGCAACAATCCTGACACTGGTCGTCGCGTGCGGTGGGCCGCCGAACGCTGAGCTGGCAAGCGAGGTGGCAGGGCCGCTGGCGCCCCGCTTCGAGGTTGACCCGCTGTGGCCGAAGCCTCTGCCCAACCATTGGCTTCTGGGAACGGTAATCGGGGTTGATGTGGATGCGGAGGACAACGTCTGGATCGTTCACCGCGGGAGCTCGCTTGAGCCGAAGGAGGTGTATGCGACATGGGACCCGCCCGCGTCCAAGTGCTGCTTCCCGGCTCCGCCTGTGCTTGCCTTCAACCAGGAGGGTGAGCTCATAGAGCATTGGGGCGGCCGCGGGGACGGATTCGACTGGCCCGCGTCCAACCACGGGATCGACGTGGACCACAAGGGCAATGTGTGGATCGGCGGGAACGGGCGCGGCGCGTCTCGCGAAGCAGCGGCGCTGCCGCACCACGAGGACGCCATGGGAAAGGGTCGCGTGCACGACAGCATGGTCCTGAAGTTCACCAAGACCGGCGAGTTCCTGATGCAGCTCGGCAAGCCGTTCATGGGCGAGGGGAGCCACGACCTGAACAACTTCAAGCTTCCCGCGAAGACTTTGGTCGACCCGGCCACGAACGAGCTGTACGTTGCGGACGGATACGGCAACCGGCGAGTGATCGTGTTGGACGCGGACTCCGGCGAGTACAAGCGGCACTGGGGAGCTTACGGCAACGAGCCGGACGACACGCAGCTGGGACCGTACAAGCCTGGCGAGAAGCCCGACCAGTTCCGCACACCGGTCCATGGCGTGGCACTCTCCGATGATGGCCACGTGTACGTGTGCGACCGGACCAATGACCGCATCCAGGCCTTCACCACCGCCGGGGAGTTTGTCAATGAGACCTGGATCGAGCCCGACACGCTCGGCGACGGATCGACGTTCGACGTCGCGATATCGAGAGATCCGGAGCAGAAGTACCTCTACGTCGCGGACGGGTCGAACCAGCGCATCCACATCCTCGACCGCGCGTCCCTGGAGATCCTGACCAGCTTCGGCGACGGCGGTCGCCAGCCGGGCCAGTTCTACGCCGTGCACAGCATTGCCACCGACTCGAAAGGGAACTTGTACACCACCGAGACCTATCACGGTCGGCGCGTCCAGCGGTTCCTGTACAAGGGCCTTGCTCCGGTCGAGAAGCAGGATCAGGGCGTCGCTTGGCCCGACAGCTGACGGAGGGCTTTAGGCCGCATGCGGTCACCCGCCTGAAACCTTGGGGCAGGAGTGGGGCGTAAGCTTGAATGAGGCAGGCCCGCTGGGCCAACTCGCCGATGGACACTCGCTCGGCACAGCTGCTCGACGCCGCTCGCGCCGATCCCGAAGCGTTCGCCGGAATCGTGGACGCGACCAAAGGGATGGTGTACGCCATTGCGTACGGCTTCTTCCGCGACCGGCTGATCGCGGAAGATGTCGCCCAAGAGGCCTATCTGGCGCTGTTCCGCAACCTCGACAAGCTGCAATCCGACCTGCACGTGAAGAACTGGCTGCGTCAGACCACCACCCGCAAGTGCATCGACTACTCGCGCCGGAAGCGCCATCAGCCATTCGTCGCCCTCGAATCCGTCGCCGAGCCTCGGACGGCCCCGCGCGAGCCGGATCCGTTCCTCGCGGACGAACTTGGGCGAAAGGTCGCTGAACTGCCGCCCAAGATGCGCATGGTCGTGGTCCTCCGGTTTCAGGAAGACCTCAAGCTGCGGGAGATCGCCGAAACCCTCAGCATGAATGTGAACACCGTGAAGACGCAGCTCCGCAGGGCGCTAATCCGCCTGCGACCGAAGGTCGCTCATCTCAGACAGGAGGTCTCTTATGTCCCGGCAGCACGCTGACAGCGGCCTGGAGAGGGATCTGCGCCGCTTGCTGCGCCGCACGCCGCCGCCGGCGGGCTTTCGGTCTCGCCTCATGCGTCGCATCGCCGCTGCTGCGGAGGCCGGATCCACAACAGGGGCCCGCATGTCTCCGTTTCGCCTGCCGACTGCGAGCCGAAGGTTCTGGGCGTTCGCAGGGCTCGCGTTCGCCTGCGCCCTGCTTGCCGTGCTGGCCGGAACCGGCACAGGTCCCACGGGCAATTCGAGGGAGACCGCCGAGGCCCGTGCCGAGCGGGAGCTCGCCGAAGTCTTGCAACTGGCGGGCAGCCAGTGGCTGCGTGCCCAGCAGGCCGCATTCGACCCACCACAGGAGCACGCTCATGACTGACGCAACCTTGCGCGCCAAGCGCGCACGCCCCGCCGCGGCGTTGGCGGCGCTGCTGCTGGCATTGGCCGGCGCGGCGACGCCGGCACTCGCCCAAGAACACGACAGCAGCGCGGC
>JAJDWM010000056.1 GCA_022825595.1 Bryobacterales bacterium
GCCGCCTGGGCGAAGCACTGCACGAAGTACTGCAGCCACCCTTGCCATCCGGTCCCCTCACGAAGCGCTGTCAGCCGGTAGCGGTACTCGTCTAAGCGCAGAGTGAGCGAATCGGATGGAGCCAAGCCAAGCCTGCCAGGCACGTCCAGCCAGAACAGTCCCCCAATGCCAAGGGTCCGCGCCAGTCGGTCGGGCTGGCCCTCGAACAGCTCCAGCTGGTGCAGGCGGCCCTGCATGACCCCCACGCGCAGCAACGCGGGCAACCCAGCATTTCCGGCAACGTACCGGTCCAATTCGGAGAGCGCGGCTTCCGTCGCCGCGCTCGGACGCTCGGGCTGCACGTCTCCAAGGCCTCCTAAGACCCGATACAGTCGGGAAAGCCAAGGCCACGAGAGTCGGGCTTCATCGCTGCCCGCGGACCGCTCAAGGGACACCGCAGCCATGCAGCAGCGGGCCGCCCACACGGCGGGCTCGTCGTCAGCCTCTTGCGGACTGCCGCGACCCGCCAGGTCGGAAACCGAGACGGAATGCCCGTCAAGCCGTGCGGAAGCGACGGCTTCCCTGCGCGCCTGCATCTCGAGGAACCCGTCCGGCGTGGGAAGGCATCGGACTGCGGCTTCGAGGCGATGTCCCGCTCGGTCCGCCTCTCCCAGCAAGGGCCCCAACCTCGAGACGATCTCACCCGACAGAACCGGAAGGGCGCTCATGGCCATGCACGGCCCCCCACCTCGCAAAGCATCGCGGCGGAGGCTCCGCGACGAGTCCAATGCGCGGCGCGTGTGCGCACGAATGCGCCCTGCCGCTCCACCCGCGAATCGGGTGCCAGGATTCGTCTCGGACGCTCGGGATGCCGCCTTAGCATCAATGGCTTTAATTGATTCTATCGCAGGGTCGGTATGGGAAATGCAGCCTTAATCATGCGACTGCCAAGAATCCCATAGAAAGGAAGTGCGCATGCATGGTCCGGGCCGGGGACGACATGCCTTCCTTCACAACGCTTTGAGGACCTCCAAGCCGATTGCTCTCACTCCCCGCCGGCTCCGAGGGCACCGGAACGCTCGCTAGTACAATGGCTCTGCTCGACATGGCACGACTGCGGGACAGCCCGTCAGAGGCAGAGTTTCGCGCCCGGCTGCGGGCGTGGCTGAAGGACAACACCACCGGCATCACGCCAGACGACACCGACGCACTCAAGGATTGGCAGCGCAGGCTGTACGAGGCGGGATGGCTCGGTCTGACCTGGCCGACCGAGTACGGCGGCCAGGGCCTCGGCTTCCGCGAGCAGGCCATCTTCAACGAGGAGGCCGCGCGGGCCAAGATTCCTCCGACTGTGAACAACATCGGGCTGATGATCGCCGGACCGGCGCTGATCGCAGTTGGAAGCGATGAGCACAAACGGCGCTACCTGAAACCCATCCTGACCGCCGAGGAAATCTGGTGCCAAGGCTTCTCCGAGCCCAATGCCGGCTCGGACCTTGCAGGGCTGCAGACGAGGGCAGTCGATGATGGCGACCACTATGTGGTCACAGGGCAGAAAATCTGGACGTCCAACTCGCTCATCGCGGACTATGTCTGGCTGCTCGTCCGGACGGATCCGGATGCTCCCCGTCACAAGGGGATCACCGCGCTGATCGTCGACATGCACAGCCCTGGGGTCACGGTCAAACCGCTGCGGCAGATAACCGGAGAGGCCGAGTTCGGGGAGATATTCTTCGACGAGGTGCGCGTGCCCAAGCACAACCGCGTTGGAGCGGAGAACGACGGCTGGCTGGTGGGAATGAAGACCTTCACGCGCGAGCGGGCCAACATTTCCGTCTCGCTGAGCGTCCGACTTCAGCAGCAGTTCGACCGGCTTCTGGAGAGCGTGCGGTCCAGCGATGTGCCGCTGGACGCCGAGCAAGCGCGCGAAGTCGCCGGCGCATACGTGGACAGCCAGTGCCTGAACCTGACCTGCGAGCGGCTCGCCGACAGGCTCTTCGGCTTCGAGTCCTCGGTCGTAAAGGTCGCCTGGGCGGAGATGAACCAGCGCCTGCAGCGCATCGGGCTGTCGACGCTCGGGCCTGAAGGGGCCCTCGTTCCGCAGGGAGGCTTCGACGGGGCCGCGAGCCCGACCGCCGCCGGTTGGCAGGCGGGGGAACCCTTCGAGAGGAGCTGGCAGTTCGGCTACCTGCGCTCGCGGGGCAACACCATCGAGGGCGGCACATCCGAGATTCTGCGGACCGTCATCGCCGAGCGTGTGCTGGGCCTTCCGCGGAAGTGAGGGGAGACATCGGGCCGTGGACTTTCATCTGACGGACGAGCAGGTCCTTCTGCGCGACTCCGCCCGCGACTTCCTGCGACAGGAGTGGCCGGTTCCCGAGCTCCGGAGGACGCTGGACGCGGCCGACGGGCGCGCTGCTTCGGCAGCGCTCTGGCATAAGATGGCCGACCTAGGCTGGCCAGGTCTGCTTGTCCCTGAGGACGACGGGGGGCTGGGGCTGGGCATGTTCGACTTGGCCGTGCTCATGGAAGAGACGGGAGCCTTCCTGATCCCCGGAACGCTTCACGCCAGCGGACTGCTCGCCGCGGCAGCGCTTGAGACGATGGGAACGGACGCCGCGCGGGGGGAGTACCTTCCCGCCATCGCTGAGGGGGAGATCAAAGCCACTCTCGGAGTCTATGAGCCAAGGTCGGGATGGAGCCTAAGGCTGCTGGCCCCGCAGCCGGGCGGAACGGTCACAAAGCGCTTCGTTCCGTGTCCCGCCGAAGCGGATGTCGTTCTCTTCGTCAATCGGTCGGGAGGGAACTCCGTCGAGCTGTCCGTGGCGCGGAAGCCGAAAGTCGAGACATTGGCAAGCATCGACGCAACCCGTCAACTGGGTGAAGTGCGCTGCCAAGCGGAACACTTGGAGGTCATCGGCAGCGGCACCATCGCGGATCTGCAGACCACAATCGACAGGGCCACGATCGGTCTTGCAGCCGAAATGGTCGGCGGTGCCGCGCGTGTCCTAGAGATGACGGTGGAATACGTCAAGAACCGCAAGCAGTTCGGACGTGCCATCGGATCCT
>JAJDWM010000266.1 GCA_022825595.1 Bryobacterales bacterium
GCTGCTGCCGATGATGCGGCAAGACGGGATTCTGAGCGTCGTAGCGGCCTGCGACATCTACGAGCGGGCGAAGTTCAGAGCCAAGGAGCTTATCGGCCTCGCCGATGCCGACATCCACCACGCCTATGAGGACTTGCTGGCCCGCAACGACGTCGACGCCGTGGTCGTGGCAACCCCGGACCACTGGCATGCGCGGATGGCGATTGACGCGATGCGCGCCGGCAAGGACGTCTACCTCGAGAAGCCGATGTCGAAGACCATCGACGAGGCTAGGCAGATAGCTGCCGTGGCGAGCGAAACGGGACGGATTCTGCAGGTCGGCAGCCAGTGGGTATCGGATCCGGCGTACAAGGAGGCTCGCCGGATGATTGCCAGCGGCCTGACCGGGCCGATCGTCATGGCGCAGTCCAGCTACTCGTCGAATCACGCCAACGGTGTCTGGCAGTACTACGTCGATGAGGAGGCCAGCCCAACGACGGTCGACTGGGATCGCTTTCTGGGCAATGCCCCGTCCCAGCCGTTCAGCGGTGAGCGTTTCTTCCGCTGGCGCAAGTACTGGGACTTCTCGGGAGGAATCGGCACCGACTTCCTGTACCATCGCCTCGCGCCCTTGCTGTTCGCGGTGGGTCCGCGATTCCCGGTTCGCGTGAGCGCCCACGGAGGGATTTACCTATTCCGCAACCGCGAGGTTCCGGACACCTACTCCACGACGATCGAGTACGAAGACCTGGTGGTCAACCTCGTCGGGTGCAGCGGCTCTCAGGCCCCCAACGTCCTTCATGGCCCGGCCTTGTTTGGCCAGATGGCCGCGATCTCGATCCAGCCGGGATCGGTGCGGGCCACACCAGAGAGGCTGTATGCCGACAGCTTCCGCGCCCGCACCGGACAGGCAACCGTCGAGGTCGCGGTCGACAACCTCGATCAGCAGACAGCGCGGACAAACCACATGCTTGACTTCCTCCGATGTGTGCGCACGCGCGAGAAGCCGATCTTCGACGCGCGATTCGGCTATCAGGCGATGGTGGCTATCCGGCTAGGCGTCGATTCGTACCGCCAAGGGCGCCAGATGGGATTTGACCCGCAGACGGAGACTGTGCTGTCACAACCGGCGCCTCGCGATAGGGGCTTCGAGGGAGACGGGCGCAATGATCCGGCCGCTCCGCCGTCGTACCAGAAGCGTCCGATCGCCTAGCCAGACCCAGCCCGGGCAACTCGAAGAGTCCAAATGACCCCGGGGAGTTCCAAGAAGGGAGGCTGCCTTACCGTTCTTACTCCAGACGAACGCTGCCGGACCTGACCCCCTTGGCGTCAAGCGCCTGCAGGTCAATCGCTGCCTGGGAGCGGTGACCGAACCGAGGTCCCTCAGAGAGGCTGCTGTGCGCGCGACGGGCAGTGCCATTGGACGAAGCCCCGCCGTTCCCGAGCCTCAACCCTCCTGAAGATTGGCGCGACTGGGGCTGCCTGCCGACCAGCGGTACAGGCTACGAAGGTCTCTTCCGGGCCCGTTGCAGGGCTTCTCCGAAAGATCCTACCCGCTTCGCGCCAGAGTCTTTGCGGCCACGGCCCCGGCGATCAGGAGACCTCCTCCCGCCACGTCCCCTGGGACCCCTAGTCCTGTCGCGGTCGCCCTTGGGATGCGCGGCTTTGGCCCGCAGCAACTTTCCGTCAATCGGAGCGCGGTTGAAGCGCCGGATGATCGCCTGCATCTCCTCGTCATTTGGCGCTTCGACGAACGCATAGCCCTTGGACTCTTGGGTCTCGAAGTCCCGGATCACCCGAACCGCGTCACACACCAGATCGCTGCTCTCAAGCCACGACCTGATGTCGTCGGCCGTGACCCACGTGGGCAGGTTGCCGAAGAAAATGTTGTGGCCCATGTTGCGAGAACGCATCGATTGTCCTAATTAATAGTGTTGAGCCCGGGATGCGGGCCACGGGGCGCGCTGGCGCGCTCTGCGAGGCTAAAGCATACCACAGCCCGTATTGCAGCCTTGGCTACATTCGCGATTGCCAGCAAGCCGCGATGCCGCGGATCAGAGCCTCGCGAACCAGTCCCTGAGCACACCCATTGCTGGCTTTCCCAGCGGGCGGTGCGAACCGTCGAAAGGGCTGGAGCTACCATCGCTTGGCCATTTCCACCAAAACATCCCCAACACTCTCGGCCGCAGTGCGAAGGCCTCCATCCAGATCCGATAGCAGGCCGACTGGAGGTCCGGATCCAGCCGGCTGCCATTCTCTTCCCAAGGCCGCGACGCCGCGGTCGCTAGCGCCGGGAAGCCTACCTCCGTGAACAAGACGGGCTTTCCGAACCGGGCCTGGACGCGCTCAATCCGTCGGGCAGCGTCGGCAATCTCGGGTGAGCCAGCTGAGGGCCAATCTCCAGCGGCGGCGATGGGAAAGTAGAAATTGACACCGATGTAGTCCAGCGCATTCCAGAATTCAACGCTCTCCAGTTCGCTCTCCCAGTGCGCAGCGTAGGTCAGGGGACCTCTGTAGACACTACGCACATCGGCTATCAGTGACCTCCATGCGGCGATGCGGCCGGTCAGTCCCGCAAGCTCGTTGCCGATGCACAACAGTTCGACACCGTGCACTTGGGCAAGGCGGGCGTAGTGCAGCATCCAGCGGCGGTAGTCGTCAAACCACTGGTCGAAGCGCTGCTCGCTCTCGAAGGCGATATCGCCGTGAAACTGGCGCCCAGCCCACAAGTGAGGCTTGAGCACAACGGCCAGTCCGAGCCTCTCGGCGACCCGCGCTGAGCGCAGCAGCCGGGCGTCCGTCTCCAGCGTGCGAAAGCGGATTCCCGCCCGTTCCGGAGCCGGCGTGAACGCATAGGGGACCAGCGCGATGGCGTTTGCACCGACTTCGCGAATGCGCTCGAGCTCCCGCCGAGCGGACTCGCTGCCGTAGCCAGCGCCCCCGCGGCCCTCGTGAGAGAACGAGATGCCCTTGGCATAGCGCGGGAATCCTCGCGGAGGAAGCGGCACGACGGCGTTCCCGCTGCACGGCGGCACACAGTCAAGGCAGAGTGCCAGCGCTTCCCACAGGCTCTCCCGGTGCAGCCGCCCAAGAACACCGCGCCCCAGCCGGCGCACGGCGTTCTCCACCCAAGCGCCCCCGACGGCGTCGCGAACCAGCGGCGATAGGAAACCCTCGCCTGCTGCGAACACCTCTTCCGGCGAATACCGCCGCTCCTCACAAGCGATGCGTGATCCCGCGTCAATCAGTCGCTCGCCCCTGACAGCCCCGACGGCGTAGCGCGCGACCGCCATCTCCATGGAGGCTGAGCCGGGAGGCCCCCAGGCCTGACGCATGACGACCACGGCCTCGGCTCGTAGGTCCTCCGGCACAAGCCCGTCGGCGGCGACCACAGCCAGACCGTCGGCCGCATCAAGGGTGAAGCTCCGCGACCCCAGCGATCCCGGCCCGAACGGTGCCATCGCCCCTTCCGACACGGCAATGCGCAGGCGGAGCGGTTGTCCGGTGTTGGGTAGGTCCAAGCGATCCCGCAACCCGGCCAAACGCCGATCCGCGAGCTTCAGCCACTCGGCCCGCTGGCCGGGTGTGAACCGGGCCGCCTCGAAGCTGAGCGCCCAGCCCGGCGAATCAGCGGAGACCCAGTCGACGCCGGTCGCGCCCCGCGGCCCAGACACTGGTATAGCTGCCAGAGCCGAACCGATGGCCAAGAGGCTCAGGGCGTGAACCGATCGGATCGGCATCAACGTCACTGCGGACACGCGGACCGACACTGCGATTGCCAGAGCTAGGACAACAGGGAGGTATGACGCCGGCGTTCCTTGCAGCCCGCGCCCTCCGAAACCCGGTACTCCCAATGCCCACGCCATCGCGACCGCGGGTATCGCCATGCCAGACCAAGTCGCAGCGCCTGAGCGTCTCAGCCCGGCTCGCACGAGCGCTGCAACCGCGAGCGCACACAACACTGCTATAAGCCAGCGGCCGAGCGGCGACTCGAGAGGCAACCCCAAAGCTTGGCCGATATGGGTCGTGGTGCTCCGCCCCCGCCAGACCATG
>JAJDWM010000619.1 GCA_022825595.1 Bryobacterales bacterium
TAGTCCAATTCGGCGAGCATCCATGCAACGTGGTACACGAGTGCTGTCCTTCCCACTCCTCCCCTGTTGTTGAAGAATGTCAGGGTGGATGCGCTCATCGCCGAGCTCGCAGGATGCAGTGAATCCAATTCGCCTCAATACGGAAACTGGGTTCTGGCTGTCCGTTGTCCAGCATTGCTCTTCGAGCGACGCTGATTCCCATACCAAACCGCTGCACGAGACCGAGCACCCGCATCGATTCGGCTAGGCTCGGGTTCCGATAGTCGGCGACCCATGGTTGGCCGAAGTTTTCCGCAGTCACAGCTCCGTACGGACCACCAGGACTGATGATTTCGACGCGGTCGTCGAACCAGCTGACTCGGACTGGTGCGTTCGTCGCCTCATACGTTCGGTGCATGACTGCGTTGTAGGATATCTGTCGTAGTGACGCTGCCGGATAGGTAGAGCGCCGCTCTTCGCGCCGCGCGGACGTAAAGTCGATCTGGGTCCGGTTGTGGGCGTCGAGTTTGTCGTTCAGGCGCGCCAGTTGACCGGTGATCGGGCCTCCACATCGTGCTTCATCCACGATTTCATCGGATATTTCCGTGCCCGCGATGCGAAGAAACTGAATATACGCACCGGGAATAAAGTCCTGCGGCCTGACGCCAAGAATCAGCAACCCAACAACTGTAGGAGTTGGCTGGTCTACTGATCTGATCATCTTTGATGCCGCTAGACGTTCCTCCGTAGTCCGGTCGTTCGTGGCGAGCAGTTCCCGGTCCACGGCTCGCGGCAGATACTCTTCCTCGAACTTCCGGATGTCAAGATCCGACAGCGTTGCGCTGTAGACAGACTGCACATCGAATGGTGAATCCCGATGGCGCCGCCTCTCGTTCAAAATTCGTTCATCTTGCGCATTGGCAATCGCCCTCCGGGGCCCAACCCGGATCCAGATTTGGCCGCGCGCGCGAACCGGAGGCGCGTCAGATGGCTGGACTGTAACGACCGCTACGTCGCATCCGGCAAGAGTTCGCTTTGTGACGGACATGGCCGGAGGGGGCAGTGTATTGCCATCGGTCTTGATATCCGCCAGCCGCTGGAGCAGGCGGTCCGTGACTTCAATACCCGAGGGTGTCCCATCGTCACGCACTCCTACGAACACCACTCCGGGGCAGCGATGGCCTGGGAGGTCGTTGGCGAACGCGCAGACAGCCTGCCGGATCTTCTCGATGGGCCCTTGTCTCGTCCCGCGGGTCATTCGAAGCGACTGCTTCCGCTCAACCAGTTCAGACTCGATGTCGGCCATCATGGCCGCGAGTTCCCGGTCCGAGTAGGTGTGCGTCACTGCAAGCTTCTCCTCTCGGCTCAAAGTCGGACCTGCATCAAGCGGTAATCTGCGCGCAACGGGACGCGCGGCTGCACAGCTGGACGTGTCCAGGTACATCGCCTGTCCGGTACGGACCAGAGATTGCGTTGCCGGGATGAGTCTGGAAGACAGACTTGCTGGCTTTCGGCGACTCGCCCGCTGGTGACGCGTTCCCTCCCCGCTAGGTGACAGGCGGAAGTTGGCCAGGGCCTACACCATTGGCATGCTCTTGTATCCGATCCCATCCACCACCTAGCCAGTCTGCTCAATTCGGCCTCTAGTCTGCTGATTCGGGCCGGGCGGGAGGGGTATTGATGAAAAGCCGACAGATCGCTGAGCTCTGCCGATCGCCGATTCCGAACGGCATTCCAAGATCCCCCCGACGATGCAACCGTCGCATCCCTGATTCGGCGCGCATCTGCCGCAGCGTGGGTTATGACCGCCTCTTGCGCTACGGAGGCCTTGACGACAGAACCTACGCCACCGGCCTCACTGGAATCAGCCAACGAAAAGATGTCCGTGGCCAATGCCCAGCACCGTTGAGTGCCAGTTGAATGACGCGTCATCCCTCCGTACAATACTCCACGCCGGTCCCGGTGGAAGAGCGGCCAGCTTGGATCGGAGTTGGGCGCGCGTAGCACTTCAATCAGCCCTCCGCACTCGCAGTATCCTGATGCCTAGCCCAATGCACCGAAGCCCAGATCACGCTCCACTTCGGGGACCCGCTCCTGCCTTGCGACTGCTAGCGTGCGGCTTGGCCGCAGCTGCCCTCAGCTGCAACGGACCCTTCCAGCCAGATCTGCAGCCCGCTGGCGTGACCCTCGAGCGCGAGCAGATCACCTTTGGTCCAAAGAACCACTTCTTTGGATACATCGGCCACGTGGGCACGGTCCCGTGGAACGAGAGCGGCAGATACATCGTGGCTCTCCGGACGGACTTCGTGGACCGTATGCCGGGGCCCGACGACGCCGCCGACATCATCCTGCTCGACACTGCCGACGGATATGCGGTCCGTGTCGTGGACACTACCAGGGCCTGGAATGTGCAGCAGGGGACCATGCTGTTCTGGAACCCAGCCAGGCCCGAGAGCCAGTTCTTCTTCAACGACCGAGACCCGCAAACCGGAAAGGTGTTCACTGCCCTGTACGACGTGGCGGAAGGGCGCCGGATCCGAGAGTACCGGTTCCCGGACTCGCCGGTCGCAAACGGGGGTGTGTCGTTGGACGGTCGGCGCTTTGCAGCGATCAACTACGCGCGGATGGCGCGGTTGCGGCCGGTGACGGGCTATCCGCAGGCGTGGGACTGGACCGAGGGCGTCAGCGCTCCGGAAGACGACGGAGTGTTCGTTGTGGATTCGGAGACCGGAATGAAGCGCTTGGTGGTCTCGTTCCGCCAGCTGGCCGATGCCTTGCGGAGGGAGCGGCCCGAGATCGACTCCATGCCCTTGTTCATCAACCACACTCTGTGGAGCAGGAGCGGGAATACGCTGTTCTTCTTCGCTCGCGCGAACTTCCGTCGGCCTGGGCGCCTCAATGCAGCATTCACCGTCGCTGCCGACGGAAGCAGCCTTCGACGGCTGGAAACACACATCGGAGGCCATCCGGAATGGGACGCCGGATCTCTGATGATCGGGTCCATCGCCCGGCGCCAAGCTGTCTTCGACGTGGACTCGCAGCGCATGGTGGGGCTGATCGGCGAGGCGGATCTGTTCCCGGACCCCGAGGGGGACATCGCACTGTCGCCCGATTTGGACTGGCTTGCGAATGGCTACAAGCGAGACGGTGAGCTTCACTACGTGATCCACAACCGCCGAAGCGGCACGACATACCGTGCCGGCGGCTTCGACCTATACGGTCGGGTCTCGGGGGACCTACGGTGCGACCCTGCCCCGCGATGGAACCGGACGGGGGACGCACTGCTGATCCCTGGGATGACGGAGGACCGAACGAGGCAGATGTTCCTGCTCCGATTGCCAGATCGCGGCTGAGACGTTTGCCAAGTCGGATATGCTCATAGCCAGTGCCTAGTCCCTCAGGCAGCAATGCCATAACCGGTGACGCGAGCTGGCCCGCGGAAATCAACCTAGCGTTCGCGGAGGGTCTCTACGCAGAATACCTGCGTGATCCTTCAACGGTCTCGGACGAATGGCGCAGGTACTTCGACTCCCTAACCGTGCCGGAACGACACACGGCGCGACAGGACGGGCAAGGCTCGACCCGCCCTGCCCCGAGCCGGCAAGCGAGGCCCCAAGTCGAGCCACCCGTGCCGCGCAGAGCCGTTTCGGAACCCACCAAGGCCGAACGTCAGTCTGCCGACAGCGCACCTATCAGAGCCACCGGCCGCGCCAGCGATGGAGTCGGGGAAGCAGCCCTGCAACACTGCGTTGACAAGATTGTCAGGGCATACCGCGCTCGAGGCCACATGGAGGCGCGCATCGATCCCCTGGGCATGCGCCAAGTGCAAGCGTCGCCCGAGCTGGATCCG
>JAJDWM010000142.1 GCA_022825595.1 Bryobacterales bacterium
TGCGCCGTCTGCAGACCAATCGCCGTGTAGACCTTGATATTCGCCCGTCCGCTCAACGATCGCCTGCGTGGCCTCGCCGGTTTCGAGGTCCATTACGAAGAGCCCGGACCGGCCTTGGGCGTCCCCGCCGCTCAGGAGCAGGGAACTGCCATCGGGCGCCCAGCGGATCCGCTCAATGAATGCAAGGCGTGGCGTGTGCAGTGTCTCGTTCCCCGATTCCACGTCGCGCACCGTGACCGCACGGTGCTCCTGCCCGTAGTTCTCCGTTCCGACGCGAGACAGATAGGCGAGGAATCGCCCTCCGGGCGACCACTCGGGATTGCGGTTGCCACCGGCGAACCTGCTCGGAAGGGCACTCGCTCCGCTATCGAGCATGCCCGTCGAGGCGTCGAAGCGAGCCAAGTAAACATCGGTGCGGCCAGCCCTTAGCCCGTAGAACAGGATCCAGTCACTCGTGAAGGCCATAGGCAGCGCCCGGCCGAGCCTGCGCGCGACGAGCTTGGCTTCGCCAGTGCGCCGACCATCCCTGACCGGCACGATCCATGCGTCCATCGTGCCCTCGCGATCGCTGCCGAACACGACCGACTTGCCGTCGGGCGTCCAGAGGGGGAACAGGTCGTTGGCGGGGCTGTCCGTGAGCACGCCGTGGGTCGACCCGTCCACCGCCAGCAGGTGAATGTCGCGGGCGGCCGACTCGCCGGATGGAATTGAGTCATACACCACGAAACGCCCGTCGGGCGACACGTCGATCTTCTTGGGGTAGAACCAGTCCAGAGACCGCAGGACGCGCGCCGACCCGTCGGCAGTCGACACCAGTGCGATCTGGCTGACGTTGTCGCGGCGAAACAGAAGTGTGAGAATCTGGTCGTCCTCGGGCAAGAACGCGGTGGGCTGGACGAATCCGGCCTCGCGATTCCGGAAGAGCGTGCGCGGCGCCGAACCATCCATTGCCACGATCCTCAGCTCGTAGAACCCGTCCTCGTTGAACCATGCGTATGCGATCTGCTGGCTGTCGCGGGAAAAGACCGAGAAGTAGGCGAACTGCCCCGGAGGCGGTCCTCCCGCACTGCTGGTAAGCGCACGGCTCGTACCTGTCGCTAATTCCCGGACGGCGAGGTTACCCGCAGTGTCTACGAAAGAAAGGTAGCGGCCGTCAGGCGAGGGGGCGCCGAGCGTATTCGTTCTCTCGTCGGCCCAGACCTGCCGCCTGAGCGCACCCATTGATTCGTCGGCTGCGGCCCAAGCGAGGGCGCTTGAGAGCAGGACCAATGGCAGGACGGCCGATCCTGCGTATCCGCGTCGCAAAGCGTTCAGTGCGTACTCCATCGGCTCCCGGCTATGGAACGGGCAGCCCCGAAGTACCATGATTCCTACGATACGTTGCTGCCAAGCTGATGGACGGGATTCGAACTCTGATCTGGACATTGCCGCTGATTGCATGGGCCTCGCTGCGGCTGTTGGCGCAGCCGCTGGATGTCTTCGACCACCCTCCTGGTTCATATCTCGGAGCGGGTGCCTGTGCAGCTTGCCATGCTGAGCAGTTCGCGCAGCAGTCGACCAGCGGCCACGCCCTGTCGTTGCACCGAATCGGAGACCATCCCAGTGCGACTTCGTTCGCACCAGCCGGCGCGGTGGCTCGTGCCGGTGGTGCCAAGTACACGTATCGACTTGTCGAGGACGGTCTCCATGTCGAGGTGTCGGCGGGCGAAGAAAAGAGCAGATCCCGCCTAGAGTGGGCGTTCGGGGCGGGAGAGCAGGCCGTTACCTTTGTCGGACAGGTCGACGAAGACCGTTATGTCGAGCACCATTTCAGCTACTATTCGGCAACCGGTGGGATGGGGACTACGCCGGGGCACAGCGAAGGCGCTCCCAGAGGACCGAAGGATGCGCTGGGCGTGTACTACGGAACGTTCGGGGCGCAGCCTTCGATCATGCGCTGCTTCCAGTGCCACTCGACCGGGCCACTCGCGCTCGGGGAGGCGTTCTCGCTGCAGCCAAACGAACTAGGCGTTCGCTGCGAGGCGTGCCACGGGCCTGGACGGCCGCACGTCGAGGCGGTGGCGTCCGGCGAGTTAGAGCGGGCCAGCGCCGCCATCGCAAATCCGGCCCGGCTCAGATCGGGCCAGCTGCTAGAGCGCTGCGGCGCCTGCCACAGACCGCCTGCTTCTTCGGGAAAGGTAATCGACTGGAGCGATCCTTGGAATGTCCGTCACCAGCCCGTATACCTCTCGCGGAGCGCCTGTGTCCAGGCCCGCGGCCAGCCGCTGTCGTGCATGCGGTGCCACGACCCGCACACGCCACTCTCCACCGAGGCCGCTCGTGACAACGTACGCTGCCTGGACTGTCACCACACCGGCCGACGCCCAGCCACGGTTTGCCGTCAGGACGTGAGTCGGTCGTGCTCGTCGTGCCACATGCCGCCTGTCAGGCCGCAAGACGAGCTGCGGTTCACGAACCATTGGATCGGCGTCTACGATGCCGGCAACCCGCTGAGGCCGCGAGAGCCAAGCGAGGAAGGCTCGCCTTGAGTCGCGGCCACTCGCCGTGCCGTTCCCCCGGCCCTCGTGGGGCGGGAAGGCGACGTGCCCGTCGAAGGCGTTCATGTTCTCTGGCTCAGATAGGCCCGTCGCGGAAGTCAGGTCGTACGACGTGCGGCGCACGTCGCGGTCTACCGCATGTTCAGGCAGAAGCTGGCTGGTGACGGCTCGGAGACCCATGATTCGGCACATGGTCTTGGCTTCCCAGCCCTGCGTCAGGATCCCGCCGAGACCACGTTCTTGATCCGCTGCCCCGCACGTTCCACGGTGTCCACCTGCTGGCGCAATTGTGCGGCCTGATCCGTCTTGGTCGGTTTGTGGTCGGCTTTGTTGAGCGGACCGTTCTCGGTCCCACCGGTCGCGGTCCCGGCGGTCGTTTGCTCGGCGGCCACGGCCACCACGAACACCTCCGAATCGATGTGTAACCTTCGTTCCTCGCCGCAGAGTTCGTCGACGTAAGTGCCCTAACGGTCGAACGCACTCCTGATCAGGGTAGCCGCCTCAGTTCGATTGGCGAGGGTGAGCATCACCGGGGCGTGCCGCCCCTCCGCTCTTCCCAATACCCGCTCGTGCACCATGCCTTGATCCGCTCACGAATTTAGGTGATGAGCGGAACCTCGCGGAGCACGCTGGATTCGTCGAACGCGGCGGCGTCTCTGAACGCCACCACGGAGGCCGCAGGCCTTCCACCCTCTTCGAGGTTGAACAGGCGTGTCGTCCGGTCGCACCGTGAATGCCGGGTCGGATCCTCCTCAGGACAATTGCCGATCAAGCGGTCAATGGCCGGGCCGGGCACTTTCCGGCCTCCGGTGGAATCAGAGTTTCAATGTCAGTCGATCAGATCCGGAATGACTTAATGAACCGTATTCCAGACGAGCGGAGGGTCGACTTCGAAGAAGCCATGCACGGGCTGATCGCGCGTGCCTTCCATCCGCCGACAAGGGATGTCCGGATTCTGGCCGCCTCGGGCCTTGGCCCACATCCGACGCAGTCTTTCCAACGATCTCTACCGACTCGAGGACCGATAGCTGCGTTGGGCCTTCCCGCACGAAGTCGTCGAAAGACATACCTCTCGCGAAGGACACCGCGTCGCGCGCGGCGAGCAGCATTGCCAGCATGCACGCAGCGCCACTATGCGGCATGGATCACCCGCGCCGACTCCAAGATCGCCTTTCTGCGAATGTAGTTGCGGCTCTCCTCGATAGCCGTGCGGCTGACCAGATCGACCCTACGCGCGAGCAGGTTGGCCAGTTCCCTCTGCATTGCGGCGATGCCGAACAGGCCGGGTGTCCGCTCTGACTTGAACCGGACCAACACGTCGATATCGCTGTCCGGCCCGAAGTCGTCGCGCAGTACGGAACCGAATAGTGCCAGTTCCGCCACCTGCCAGCGGTCGCAGAAGACCGTGATGGCACCCATGGGTACACCGATCTTGGCCGCCAGTCGTTCGCGGTCGCGGATGCCTCCAGTGTCCGCTCGCACCGAGGACTCCATTACGCCAACTCCACGCTCTTGAGGCTGTCCATGCCTTGGTCGTCAACGAACTTGACGGCCGAGCGCCTATGCGTACGCGGCTCGGACGGGGGCGATGCCGTGCCCCGGTAGTATTCCATCCGCGTCAAGTCGACCCCCGCCTTGAGACTCTTCTCCAGCTTGGCCCAGCGGTCGTTCACACCAGCCATCGGGTAGAACACTCCTCGCCGGAACACGAACACTCGGTGTACGGAGTAGGCGGGGTCCAGCATCTGGAGTTCGATCATCTCGGCACTGCCGGACGCGACAGTTCCCGTTTCGCTGTTGCAGTAGTCGAACAGTTGCACCGAGACGCGGAACTCGCCCTCGTCCTCGCCGTCAGACAGGCGCTCGGTCGCAGCAACGTCCGGTTGGTCGATGAGCCAGCATCTCACGTAGCTTGCCCCCTTCTTCCGGAGGTGGTCGGTCAGCAGGTTGGCATTCATCTG
>JAJDWM010000149.1 GCA_022825595.1 Bryobacterales bacterium
CGGAGACGGGTCGGAGCCAGCCGAAGAGTTCGTACGTGATGGAGATCGAGTGGAATGGGGGCCGGGCAGCGATCGGGGCCGGGATCTACGCGCGGGACTTTCCGGGGACGTGCGAGCCGAGCGAGGTCAACGCGGCGGACATGGCGGCCAGGCCGGGCGTGCAGAGGCTGCAGGAATTTGTTCGCTGCGCTGCGCTGGAAGTTGAATCGGCGGGGTACTTCGCCGGTCCGGTGCTGTCCAAAGATCCACGCTGGAAGCAGGGCCCGATCTACCTGTCCGGCATCAACGCCGAAACGGGCATGATCGAATTCAGCGGCAACAAGAGCACCTTTGCCGTGTCCGGAAGGATCCCGGAAGTGCTGTTCGAAGGGAGGGATGTGATCGAGGCCGCTGCGCTGTTTGGGGAGTCGTTCTGGTACTACTACTTCACGAATCCTCTGACGGGCGAGGCGGAGCCCAAGATGGCATTCTTCAAGCTTGTGCGGGCACAGGGCGTTCCGCTGCTCGTCGGTTCAGGCTACCATCCGTAGGACTCTCTCCAAAGAACCACTGCCATACATAGAGACTCTCGTGGTCGAGCGATTGGGAAATCCTTGTTCCAGCGCAGTCTTCCCAACCCCCCGCGAGAGCCCATTCGCCAACACTCGGGCCGACCAGCGGCATTGAGACTTCCATCGTCGCGCCACCAGCAAAGCGTTGCCGTATTCTCAACGGATCCATCGGGTGAGCTTGCACGGCTACCGCAGCCACGAGTCGAGGTGTTCCCTGACGAATGCGTCGTCGGTCAGGTGGGGATACGTACCGCAGACCCTGTCGATCTCCCCGAGCTGGCCCGGCGAGAGGCCCTCGGACTCGTCCAGGCACCAGATCCCTTCGAGAAGACCCTGCCTCCGAAGTACTTCGTGAATCCCCGCGATGCATCCCGCGAAGCGGTTCCTCGCGTCGAATAACGCCGCGTTCGCATCGCTCAGCTCGGCGTTCAGCCGCAGCAGCGAGGACGTTGAATCTGGCCTGCTCCGCAACGCGGATTCGCGGCAAAGCCGCCAGTGGCGGCAGGCCATCCTCGTCCAAACTGCCCACTGGCCCAGCAGACCTCCCACGAAGCGGACACGGGCATCCGGCGGGCCGTAAGTTGTGAGGAGGTCTCCAATAATGTTGTCGTCGTTGCCTGTGTACAACCCGATCTCGCTCGCACGGCCGGAATCGGAAACGGCCCTCATTACGTCGAGGGTCCGGTACCGGTCGAAAGGTGCGACCTTGATCGCCGCCACACCCTCGATCTGGCAGAACTCCCTCCAGAATTCATAAGGCAGGTCCCTGCCGCCCACTGCCGGCTGCAGGTAGAAGCCCATGACTGGCAGGATCTCGGCGACTGCCCGAGCGTGATCGAGGAGTCCTCGGAGCGAATGCTCAGGCATGCCCGTAAAGCTCAGAAGGCCAAGCCGGTACCTGAGGTCCGCGGCCAAGCTGGCCTCCTTCACTGCCTGTCGCGTTGCGCCCACAATGCCCGCAACGCCGATGACAGGCTCCCCGGCCATCTTCTCGTGATCGCGGACCACTTGGGCAGCGAGCTCCAACACGGGACGGTAGAGCCCGCACTGGGGCGAGTGGATCCCAAACTGCGTGGTGTGCACCCCTACGGCCACGCCACCGGCACCGGCTGCAAGGTAGTAGCGCGTGAGGGCGCGCTGGCGGCGCTCGTCAAGCCTCCTTTGGGCATCGAGGGCTAGGGGATGGGCGGGAATCACCCCGCCCTGAAGCAGCTTCGAGCGATGGGTCGCCGCCAGCTGTGCTCTGCCAGGCACGCATGGGCCCTCGTCAGTCCCCACCCGAGCGCGGACTGCCCCCGGTCAGAAGTGCGGCGACTGCTGCGGCCGCGCGGTCCGCACGGTCCTCGATCTCACCTCTTTGCTGGTCTTGGATGGGGTGCGGCACGTAGACGGCTTGAAGGTCAGCCCTCCCCAGCGCCGCGGCCTGCGCACGGGCCGCCGCCCGGAACACGTCTGTCGCGACCGCCACTGCCGGAATCCCGCCGTTCTCGATTCGAACCGTGTCGTGCAAACTGCACGTCGTGCAAGATCCTCAATCTGCCAGGGCTTCGACCACTGCGTGCGGTACGGATCTGCGAATGTCTGCCAGCACGGCCTCCGGAGCCGGCTTGGCGAACGTAGGCTTCCGGAATCGGAGGATTTCAGCCACGCCGTAGCGCTTCCGCAGCAGGCCCCCCAGACGGTCGAGAAATACGGCGCCGCCAGGCTTGCTGATGTCCAGCAGGGCGATCTTGGTGCCCTCAAGAGACGCCAGCCGATCGGCCGAGGACGCCTGTGGCGCGGGGCGCTCGTCAAGCGGATTCACGAGTGTGACGGGCATTGCTGTGTGCTCCTCCTGCGGGCTTTCGCCCCGCCCAGCCTAACACCGGCCCAACCTCCTCCCGAGGCCGGAGACTTCCGGCGCGCACCCGTGTCGAGCACCGGGGTCCCACGATGCAGGCCCGTTGGCGGCAGCGGACCCGCTGGGCATCTAGTCGAACCTGTAGCTGACCATCTGGCTGCCGCGAGGGCCTGAGGCCCACGACCCGAGCACCGCCGAAAACTTGCCTGCAGGCCCGCCCGCTACCATTACTCGGATCGCCTCCGGGCGCCGGAACTTTCGGTAGCAGCGCTCGCCCCGGATCATGCACTCCTCGTAGGTTCCCGCCTCGTGCGTCCCTTCCCCGCCGTCGCCGTCGTACTCGGCTACCGGGATGCCCGTGTTCTCGTGCAAGAATCCCACCACGTCCGCCTTGGTGAAGCCGTCGCGGCCTAGTGTGGCGGCGTGTTCCGGTCCGATGACCACGAGCGCTTCGGACCGGCCGCAGGTCCTGCGGCTCCAAACATTGGCCAGCGCCGCGCAGACGGCCCGCAGCAGGACGGCACCCCTCCTCGCCTTGTGCTCGCTGACCGCTCGAGGCGGCTCAGCGCAGAAGAAGGTCACGGCGTTGCGGCCCGGAGCGATTCCGAAGTCGGTAGCTAGGGGATCCCACGGGCTAGCCTCTTCGTTCTCCCCGATCACGTAGCTGAACCGCCCGGGATTCCCCAGAGTAGACATGTCGATCCGCCCAGGGGCAGCTCCCCCAATATTGCGCAGCACGAGCTGCAGCGCCCGCCCGATCGTGGAATTGGCGCGCGCCGCGTTGGAGAACACGTTGCTTCCGCAGGCGAAGTCCATCTCAAGGCGCACAGGTCCGTTGATGATCGCCAGCGGGGCCGCGAAGTGCGTCGTGCCCTGCACGCCGTGGATGTCGAGCCGCTCATCGCAAAGGGCCTTGAGTGCCGGGGCCAGCACGCGCATGTATTCCGGCCGGCAGCCAGCCATGACCGCGTTCGCGGCCAGCTTTTCGACGCTGGCGGGAGCATAATTCGGCGGCACGTGCGCAAGAATCTCGTCCGCTGGCCGGCCGCTGCCCGAAATCATCGCGTCAACCCGGTCAGTCGTTGGTGGAACGACGGGCAGCGGGTCCGCGAAGCCCTGCTCATAGCACCACTCGTGCAGGTCTGTTCCCTGGGGGAGTGGGACCCGGGAAGCTCGGCCCGACCGTCTGGCGTAGAGGTCCAGCGGGGCGGCAACCGCGCCTTCTCCATCGGGTTCCAAGTGCCGTGAGACGCAGCCTGGCTGGAAGTCCGGGATGCCGCGGGCTCCCAAGGGGCCCGGGTCGGGCACGCCAGCCAAGTCCGCCAGATGTCTCGAGAGCCCCTCCAAATCGGCTCTGTCAAAACCTTGCGAGCGTGCGGCCACCCTTCCCTGCGCATCCAGGACGAAGATGGCTGGCACAGCCTCCAGCCCGTAGGCGACGCTTCCCCGAAGGTCCAGATCCGAACGAGTGGGGATGCAGATTGCGAGGGACTGTGCAAGCCTTGCTGTCGGGTCGGGGTCGTCTTGGGAGATCCCAATGACCTCTGCTCCTACCCCGAGACGGCGGGCCGCGGTGTCCAGGCAGCGCAGGGCCAAGTGGCAGGCCGGACAGTCTACCTTGAAGAAGCAGATCAATCCCGGGCCGGGCGGTCTTTCGCCGTCGATTCGAGGCGCGATGCTTCCCAAGGCGAGCATTGCGAATAAGGACCCGATACCCGAATCGCGGGCTAAGGGCCCATGGTATCGGAACTGCGTAACGCCGGGCCCCAGCAGGAAACGGCCTAGGCCAAACTTGCGGTCTGCAATGCCGCCAACCGCGCAAGAACGTGCGCGGCCCTGCGGGACGGACCAAGGCTTCAGGCCCTTCCTTACCTCACAGAACCCGGACGCGGATCCGTCGCCAGCGACACACCCTGCCCGGAATCCAGCGCTCTGCTCCCAGCCGATCTTCTTGTCCGCTGTGATGGACCTCCAGCGCAATGTGACCGGCACGGCCGAGGAGCTCCGCCACTGCCTGGGCGTCGTAGCCTGCTGCCTTCATGTTCGCCGCGTCGAGGGTAGCCATCTTCTTGCCGTTAATCCAGGTGGTGAGCGTTGGCAGGTGCCGTTGGCATCGCACGCGGACCTCGTTCCATTGACCGAAACGCCATGTCT
>JAJDWM010000725.1 GCA_022825595.1 Bryobacterales bacterium
CTCTACGAGAGCTTGACGTGGACGCGGGCCTACGAGAACTACGTTAACCTCGTCTCAGTCAATCACGGGGCCTACGGAGGTTCGTTTCTCTGGACTCCAAAGAGGAGCCACAATCGCGAACTGGCCCGACTAACCGGTCGCGGGCTGTTTCTTCAGGCGGATGTTGAGATTCCGGTCAAGATGCTCTTCGAGGAGCAGAAGCTGGGACCCGAACGCGCGCTCTGTGTGGCGACGGCAAAGTGGGCCGACCGCGAGACAGCTCAGGAGACCAAATTCAAGTCACCTCCGCCAGGGTACAGCCGACGGTAGGGGATTTCTGCGTGGGCTGAACGTCATCTGTACGATCTCTCATTCTGTGCAACTCGTGGCCCCAGAACGGTGGCTCGGCCGAAGTCAAGTTCAACATGACCCCAGTACCGTCGTCCTCGACCCTAGGAATCGGGTCGCCCTGAGAGTTTGCGATCCCAACGATCACGCTGGCATCCTCCGCGTAAGAGAGTCGTCCCTCTTAAACTCGATCCCGAAGTACTCGACACTCGCGACTAGCTCCAGTAGATTTGGCGGGCGCAACGAACTCGGAATAATCCGGGAGTCGGAAATATGCCTTAGCGGGCGCGCTCGGAACTGCGCGGGGAGAGCTGAGTGTGAGCATTCAGTCCTAGAGGGCAGACGGTGTAGGGCTCTTGGGAAGCTAACACCCGTCTTGATGGCATGAATCCCGGGAACTGCTCGGATTGAGGCTGGTTCTCGGTTTATACGGTTGGATAATCGGATGGGTATCCAACAAGGTCGATCAATTGCGTCATCGTTGAACCGGTCCTTAGCAGCCGGAGGTAGCGGTCGTTTGCACGATTCTGAATCACCGCTCCGGCCTCCCAGCGGGCGAGGGTGGCTTCGCCGAGACCTGTGACCTCCGAAAACCGAGCCCTCGTCATCTGATGGTACTCTCGAACTGATTTAACTTCTTCAGGCGTGAGCACGCCGAGGTGTCGACATACCGCGTTGTGCTTCAATCGCTCGCCGACTTGGTCAAGGAATTCAATGTCGCAGGATTGACAGGAACGGACCGGTAGCTGGACTGAGAGCTCTACTGCTGATCGTCCAGTGCCGTAAGTGAAGGTATCGTTATGAATGACAGTTAGGAGGTCTTCCGTGCCGCATAACGGGCAGGTTGGAACAAAGCGTGTCCGACGATTCCGAGGTGCCGTCAAGTTTGCCGTTCTCATGATGTTTGCGCCCCTGTGACTGGAGTGTTGGAGTAGTGGAAGCTGCGTCCAAATACCGTTGCCGCTCCCAACTGCAAATTGATGTATGACTTGGGCATGTTGGGCTCAACTTCCACACACATGACGTAGGCAATCGCTCCAAGAGGCTTATTTAGGTCGATCACCTCTACATTCTCACGGTCTTCAAGCAGCGATGCGATGAAGTCCCATGCTGTGTCGGGGGTGAAGTGATCGTCAAGTACACCACGGGGATTGCGAACCTCAGTGGGGCGCCAGTCTGTCGGTCGCAAACGTGAGAACTGGCTGTCACGTGTGGCCTGTCGGCGTGCGCGACGGGCCAATCAGTCTCGGGTCTCTCTGTCGATTCCCGCATGAGGCCTCGCAGGCGGCCAGCCTACGCTCATCCGGCGTTCCTTGTATCATATGATACGACTATGCACCCTATCAATCTGCTGTTAGGATCCATTTGATTCGGCACATTCACCGATGAAGTGCAAGGGTCGGCGAGAAATTGAGGTTGTAACCGAGGTTGAAGCGAGAGGTCGCTTGCACTACGGTGGCGAGCGGCCTCCTAATAACTCCATACTGTAGCGACTGATGTGGCGACCCACCCATCGCATTGTCTAATCGGTTGTTGCATTTGCGATTGCGCGCTCCTCGACCGAAGTGGCTGCCCCTCAAGGGTCGGCAACATTGTCCCGCATATGTTCGCGGTAGGCTCGTCGCTTGTAGCAACTAACCAACCGATTGTGCATAGGGTGTGCAGGACCGTGCGGGCGGCCGCACGGACGCAAGATTCGGCGCTCCTGTTGAATGACGGGGAGGGAGAGGTCACGCGGGGCGCGGCCGTCGGCGGCTGACCAAGCCTTGGTCGGGTTTGGTGCGACCGCACCTTGGGAACACGACGGAAGGCCACTCGCCGCTAGAGTCTTGGCCGTGTCGGAAACGTCCCGCCTGAGAAGCCGTCGTTTCCCCGCCGAGGCCGGTAGGCGGTCCCGCGTCGCCGAAGGACCAGCGTGGCTTCGCCGTCGTCCGATACGAGACTCATGGGAGGCTCACCCAAATCGGGCTGCCCCACGCCAGTGAACCGTCGGCCTGCTCGGCCCTCACGTAGTAGTAGCTGTCGCTCTCGAAGTCGTCGTCCCGGTACGAGAAGTCGGCTTGCGATGTGCCGGGAGACGCGGTATAGACAATCTCGTTGTTCTTAACTAGCACGACCCGCTCGATCGGCCCCGTTCCGATCACCTTTGCCCTCACCACGGGCGGCGGCGTGTCCACGGCAATCGCGTCGCCCATCAACGCATCTCCGATGCGCATGTCGAGGACTATGTTGTCCGTAGCGGCGTAGGTGTGTCGCTGCTTCATCGCGTCGATGAGGTCTTGCCTCTCGATGGACTTTGAGGCCGGAACGAGGACGCACGCGTAGGAGTCGTGCGTGCCGATGTGGTCCGAACTGGCCTGCACCCCTATCTTGATGCCCTTGGCCCACGCCTCCCACACGAAGCCGGCAGGACGCCACGGCTCGCCGTGGTGGTAGTAGCGCTTGTCCCTAGTCTCGGCACGGGGCGCGCCGGGATACTCGTACGACGCATGCAGGCCCTGGTAGATCTCCACGATCGGCTCCACCTCTTCGTCGCTCTCGCGCCAGTCGGTTCCTTGGTCCGTCCCAGAGGTGTGTGGCGTCGAGATACCTCCGAACCGCCGCAGGTACGGAAACAGGATCTCGCCGCTATTGATGGCCCCTGTGCGCTCGCCAGCTTGGATCGGCATCCAGCGGACGCCACGCCGTGCGAACACCGTGTTGCGGTGGCCGTTGGGATAGGGAATACTCCGCTCCGTACCGTACAGCGGCCAGAATCGCCCGGGCACACCGAAGATGCCTTCTGACTTCTCAGTTCTCCACCAGTTGTATTCGACCCCCGGAACGTTGTCGCCACCGTACTGGTGGTCGCCCACCATCATGAAGTCGAACTGTCCCGCAGTCAGGGCATAGCGGTAGAAGTCAATGAGCCCGCCCTCGCCGATCCCATCGGCCGATATGTCGGTATGACGGTGAAGGTCGCCGCGAAGGATCCGATACTGCACGTCTCCGACCTCATATCGGTATTGGCGGATGGCCTCGGTGTCTCGCACCTCGTTGGGGTGGACCGGCACTGCGTCGACCTTGGGTTCGTGGAAGTCGGTCATGAGCGGCGCCCCGGAACCGGCCCAGGCCGGATGCCGAGAATCGACGAAGGAGTACGATACCTGCGTCACACCGGCCGCCGG
Organism: Bryobacterales bacterium; assembly: GCA_022825595.1. Classification (GTDB taxonomy): domain Bacteria; phylum Acidobacteriota; class Terriglobia; order Bryobacterales; family UBA6623; genus VXMF01. The sequence goes on from JAJDWM010000725.1 coordinate 3,495, forward strand.
GTTGGATCTGTTCACAGCGCGCTGTGGAGCGCCGAATCGGCGCGCATCCCGAGCCCACGCGAACCACAGCCCGTCCTCACCGACCTTGGCTGCCGTGGCCCAGACGTCGTTGCGCCCATTGGTCGCGTGGAGCTTGACCGCCGGGACCCAGCCATTCTCGTCGAGCCGGGTCAGCAGCATTTCCCAGATTCCGCCGGCCCCCCAGTTGTTGTCGACCCGGGTCGTGACGCTCGTAAGAGACCGGACCATCGCCCAAATGGCCCCATCCGAGTCTGCCACCAGCCTCGCCTGCTGGACATAGTCTTTCGACGATGGTGGAATGGCTCCCATCAGGTCCGGCGGCTGGCTGATGCGGCCACCCTCGACGGTGGCGACCTTGGCAGCACGGACCCGGTACAGGCCGGCTCCCCCTCCGGGTCTGAAGCGTTGGCTGCTCCAATCCTTGCCCCAGTTCGCTTCGCCGTGGTCCCATGCAACCCAGAGGCGATCCTCCCCATCGCAGGTGAGCGAAGCATTTGCGTCGAAACCTGGAGATCGTGAGACCTGCAGGCGATCGCCCCACGTTCCATCCGGCTCAAGGCGCCGCACGTAGATGTTGAAGTCCCCGTCGTCGTAACCGTCCCATCCCGCCCAGGTTCCGCCCTTGGAGTCCGCGGCCAAAGCGGGTGCCCAACTGTCGGCCCCGGATCCGGAGATCTCGACCTCCTCCGACCAAGCGTGGCCATCCCAGCGACTGTGCAGGATCACCGAAACGCGATCTCGGAAGCCCTGCCATGCAACGTGAACACCTTCGCGGCTGTCGGCGGCGGCGGACAGGTACAGATTCGGAGCGTCGGACGCGATGCGTTCGACAGGCGTGAGTGTCTCCCGGCTGAGAGTCCTAGCGAACAGGCCCAATTCCCCGCTGGGGGACTTGCCGGACCACGCGATCACGACCGAACCGTCGCCGCCCACCGCGACCGCCGTCCGAAAGTTGTCGCCGTAGCCGGGTGGACTAATCCGCACGGGCTCCGTCCACGCGGTCCCATTCCTACTGGTTAGCCAGACAGCGTCTTGCTCTGCCTCGTACGTGATCCAGGCGAGCCACACGCGCCCTTCGCGGTCCGCCGTCATCGAGGCATAGTCGTTGTATTGTGGCCCTCGGGTCAGGTCGAGCGTCGTAGGAATACGCTCGGCCAAGACCGTCCCGTCCAAGAACGTGAGGGGCTGGCCAAAGGCTAAGTTGCGGAGTTCGAACGAAAAACTGCCCTGCTCAGTCGAGACGCCGACGACGGCGGTTTCCGGGGCCTCGAGCGTGGCCACCACCCCGTTGGGGATCATCGCGAACTGCCGTGTGTGAACTGGGTCATAGCCCCGGGGAGTCGTGGAGTCCGCGTAGCGAGTGACCCGGTTTGTCAGCAGCCAAGCGTTAGGGCCGACGATGCGGTCCCGGCCTTCGAAGTGGACGCCGCTCAGCCTTACCACGCGGCCTGCGCTGACATTGAGCTCGCCGTCCCAGCGCCTTGGCGTGTAGCGGTCCGTGCCGAACATCAGGCGCACCGACACGGCGGATGCCGTCGGCTCGTCGCTTCGCAGTCCCGGATCTTGAGCCAGTCCGAAGCTGGCAAAGAGGGACGCGGCCAGCGCGAAGCGTGCGACGATCTGTGGCCGCAGCCACCCGGGCCTAGGGGGAAACATCGTCTAGCCAGTCGTCGTGCAGGGCTTGTAGGCGCCGCACGACGTCGGGCCGCTGCGAGGCGTGGTCTATGCCCTCCGGCTGATCGTCGGTCAGGTTCGCGAGGTACAGGTCGCCCATTTCTTTGCGGGGAGCGTGCGGCGACTCGAGTCCGGTCGTGTCGCGCCCGTTTCCGATGAGTTTCCAGTCGCCCTCGCGAACTGCCCACTGGTCCTGCCACATCCAGTGGAAGGTCCCGTGCCGGGATGGCGCGTCCCGTGACCGCAAGACCGGCCACAGGCTCTTGCCGTCCAGTTCGTAGGCGGGCGGGTCAATGTCCAGCAGTTCGAGGATCGTCGGGAAGAAGTCCATGTTGGAGATCGCCTGGTCCCGCACCTCACCCTCGGGAATTCTGCCGGGCAGGCTGACGATGGTGGGAACGCGAATGCCCCCCTCAAACAAGCTGGCCTTGGCTCCCCGCCAGGGCCCGGTGTTGCCTCCGCCTCCGTTTGCTCCGTAATTCACGCCCCAGTTCGCGAACTGCTCGGTCGAATGTCCGTTGTCGCTCAAGAAGATCACCAATGTGTTCTCGCGGACACCCCAGGTGTCGAGGGCGTTCAGGACTTGGCCGATGCGGTCGTCGGTTGTGGTGACCATTGCCGCGTAAGCCCTTCTCGGCATAGCCATCGAGTCGTACATCTTGTGGAACTTGGCGTCCGACTGCTCGGGATAGTGCGGAACGTTGAACGCGCAGTAAAGGAAGAATGGGCGGTCCTTGTTCTCGACGATGAAGCGAGTGGCCTCGCGAACCACCAGGTCCGGGAAATAGCGCCCTGTCTCATCGACCTCCTCGCCATTGCGGTACAGGTCGTGAAACGGCGGTCGTCGCGGATTCGAGTGCAGGAACTTGTGCTGGTAGTTGTCTATGAAGCCGCCTAGGTGTCCGTAAGCCTCGTCGAACCCTTGGTCCAGCGGCTGGTGGCCGGGTTTGGCGCCCAAGTGCCACTTGCCGGTCAGCCCCGTGCGGTAGCCGTTCTCCCGCAGGACCTCCGCCATCGTGATCTCGCTGGCGAACATGTTGCGGCCGTTCTCGTCCAGCGGATGGTTCGAGAGCCAGTTGATAACGCCGCCGCGCTGTGGAACCCGTCCTGTTAGCAGCTGGGAACGAGATGGGCAGCAGACTGTGTGAGCGTATGCCTGCGTGAACCTGACGCCGCGCCGTGCGAGAGCGTCGATGTTGGGCGTGTGGATGTCGCCGGAACCGTAGCATCCCGCATCGAGCGTTCCTTGGTCGTCGGTGTAGATGATGACGATGTTCGGTCTTGCGCTCTGCGCCCGACCGTTTTGGGCGGTCGCCAGCAGGGAAGTGGCCGTGCCGAGGAAGGCTCTTCGGGACAGGTTAGACACCGCCTTATGCTACCCGAAAGTCGGCCCGCACCCGCCCTTGGCGTGCCGACTCCGGCTTGGCGCGGGCGGCGATCCGCGCGCTTCTATTGGGCGGTCCGGAACACCCATTCGGCAGGCACTGCGTGGGCCGGCCACGGCCTGGGCATCCCGACCGGCGAGGCCGAACAAGCGCGGCGTGGGGCCGAGGCGCTATCCTATCGGCCGCGTGCGCTGGACTATTGCTCTCCCAACTGCATTGTGCCTGCTCGGCTGCGGCCCGTCTGGCGAAAGGGGGGACGATCTGCTCGATGACGCAGTCCGCCGCCTGGCACAGCTGGAAGGCTCCGTGGGCGTGGACGGCCTGGAAGCGCCGGTGGAGGTCGTCAGGGACGAATGGGGAGTTGCCCACATCTACGCCAGCACTGTCCACGACTTGTTCTTCGCTCAGGGCTACGTCGCAGCGCAGGATCGGCTGTACCAGATCGAGATCTGGCGGCGGACCGGTGCAGGCGAATTGGCCGACGTGTTCGGGCCGGACTACGTTTCCCGGGATCGGATCGCCCGCTTGGTCAAGTATCGCGGTGACATGGACGCCGAGTGGGCCAGCTATTCGCCCAGCGCCCGGGCCATTGCCGAGGCGTTCACGTCCGGCATCAACGCGTACGTCGACGAGA
>JAJDWM010000367.1 GCA_022825595.1 Bryobacterales bacterium
CTGTGGCCGAGTCGGGCCACTCCGAAAAGGGGCTGCGGCATCTTGAAGCTGCCATTGAAGTGGCGCCGGAATTCGGCGGGGTACGCCTGAATTTGGCGGTACTCCTCGCGCCTCAGGGCGACTGGCAGGGGGCGCTAGGCCACTGCCAGCGGGTGCTGGCGAGCCCGGAGGCGGCAGAGCGAAGGGTCGCTGCAGCGGCAATCGCGGAGATCCGGGCCATGTGCGGATTCTAGTCCGGCCCCCGATCAATCCTCGGACGCAGGACGCAACACGCGAACTGGGCCGGACAGCCCCCTGCACGCCATCCCGGGGAAGAATGATCTGGCCCGTCGGTCGAGCACTTCACATTGCCCGGCGGGTCCCGCTAGCGGTCGAGACCCAGCATCTCGACGGTCTCGGCGATCCCGTCGCCCTCTTTGGCCACGTAAAGACGGTTCGGAGCTGGGACAACGATCTCTTCTGTGTCGCCGCTAGGCCACCGGATCTCGACTGCGGCCTCGGTCTCTTCACTAAGCCCGAAATGGAGTCTCCTGTCGTTCGCAGAGTAGAAGCTCGCTTGGCTTGTGACGGCCGGTGCCTGAGCCTGTCCCCCGTACCGGACGGTGACCGTCGCACCGATGGCACTGCGGTTTGAGCGTATCCCTTCAAGCCGAACCTTGATCCAGTTGCGGCTGCTCAGCTGGTCGTTGCGCAACTGCGACGGGGGTTCGTGTAGGTTCACCACGGCGATATCGACATCGCCGTAATTGTCGAAGTCTCCGAAGGCGCAACCACGGCTTGAGTGCGCGGCCCGGAGACCGGGGCCAGCGATGTCGGGCAGCCATTCGAAGAGTCCGTTTCCGAGGTTGCGGAAGACAAGGTGTGGCGTCCTGTAGGGATAAGCCGGCAGACGACGCTCGATGTTTGGGTAGGCGTTACCGCTCACGATGGCCAGATCCGGCCAGCCGCTGTTGTCCAAATCGACCATTCCGGCGCCCCAGCCGACGTAGCGAGTCTCGACCCAAGCCGGCCCGGATCGTAATGTGCTCGAACACCCCCTCGCCCGCGTTCTCGTACAGCCCGTGGGCGTCATTGGGGAAGTGCGTCTTGAGCAGGTCCAAGTGACCGCCTAGGTTGAAGTCGCCGACAGCAACGCCCATGCCGGCCTGCTCGACGCCGTCTTCGCTGACAGCCACGCCGCGTTCCAAGGCCTCTTCCGAGAACGTACGGTCGCGCCCCCGCGGATTGTGCGGTGACGTTCTCGGCAGCCAGGCGGGTCCGGGCGCTTCGCCGGCTGGCTGCCAACAGTGCGAGAATGGATTCCTCAGCCTAGGCATAATGCGCTTCGAGTCGCCATGGCTGCTGCTGCTGCTCGTGCCGCTGGCGGCACTGGTCGCTTGGCGCTTCAGGGACGCCATTCCGCTCCCGCTGCCGACGACCGGGCAGGCCGCGAGGATCGCGCCCACTTGGCGGGTCCGCCTTCGCCGCCTGCCCGCATTGCTTCGCGCACTTGCGCTGGCGGCCATCGTGGTAGCGTTGGCGCGTCCGCAGCACGGGACGGAGCAGGTCCGAGACATCTCGCAGGGCATTGCAATTGAGATGGTCGTGGACCGATCGTCGAGCATGGGAGAGAGGATCCGCTACGGCGGCCGGACCATGGCCCGCCTGGACGCCGTCAAGGAGGTGTTCCGGGAGTTCATCGATCCCCAAGAAGGGACGATGGGCGGCCGGCCCGACGATCTGATCGGCATGACGGCGTTTGCCCAGTATGCCGACACGGTCTGTCCCCTGACCCTCTCCCACACCACGCTGATCGAGCTGCTCGACTCCGTGCGTCTGGTGGAGGACCGGCGGGAGGACGGGACTGCAATCGGCGATGCGGTCGCGCTGGCAGCAGCCCGCTTGCGCAAGGCTGAAGATGCCTTGGGAAACCTGCCGGCCGACAACAGCGACTACGAGATCAAGCGCAAGGTGATCATCCTGCTGACCGACGGGGAGAACAACGCCGGTGATCGCAGCGTGGCGGACGCCGGGCGCCTGTGCCAGCAATGGGGCATCAAGGTCTACGCTGTCGGGGTCGGGGGCACACGGAGCGTGCGAACGCCAGTAGGCAGTCTCAGCGCCCCAATGCGGCCAGGTTTCGACGACCGCGCCCTACGCGAGATCTCCGAGTCGACTGGCGGGAAATACTGGCTGGCGACCAGCGCCGACACTCTTCGGGAAGCCCACAAGGAGATCAACGACCTGGAAAAGACAGAGATCGAGACCGTCCGCTATCTCGACTATCGCGAAGCTTTCGGTCCTTGGGCGTTGGGCGCCCTGCTGTTGCTATCGATCGAGGCCCTGCTGCGTCAAACAATTCTAAGGGTCACCCCATGAGCGACTTTCGGTTCGCAGAAGTGGGCATGCTGCACTGGCTGTGGCTGCTGCCCGTTCTGACGGGACTGATGGCCTACGCGGCCCGGCGCCGGGGACGGGCGCTGCGGCGGTTCATAGAGGCAGGGTTGCTGCAACGAGTGGCCGGGCACGCGCTGCCCGACCCCTCAAGGCGGGTCCTCAAGGCTGCGCTACTCCTCGCGGGCGTGGCCCTGCTCGTGGTGGCGCTCTCCCGTCCCGGCTGGAACGCCGTGCGCGATGACGTCCCACAGTCCGGCCGGGACGTGGTGTTCCTACTGGACGTCTCGCGCAGCATGCTGGCGGAGGACCTGCCTCCGAACCGTCTCGAACGTGCAAAGCTAGCGATCCGCGACGCCGTCGAACGTCTCAGAGGCGATCGGGTCGCGTTGGCGGTGTTCGCCGGCGCGACCGTTGTGAAGTGCCCCCTGACTGTGGACTACGGGTTCTTTCGAATGGCCCTGGATGACGTCACGCCCGCGACCGTTGGGCGTGGAGGCTCGTTGATCGGAGACGCCGTGCGCCGTGTGGTCGCGGACGTGTTCGACGCCAAGCGGACCAATGTCAGGGACATCGTCCTCATCACTGACGGCGAGGACCATGAGAGCTTTCCGGTCGAGGCCGCGGCCCAGGCCGGCGCACAGGGTGTGCGGCTGATCGCCATCGGCCTAGGGGACGAGAGTTCCGGACAGCGCATTCCGGCCGAGGCCGCCGGGAGTGCCGGAGCCGCGGGCGGACGCACATTCCTGCGCTACCAGGGCCAGGAGGTCTGGTCCAAGCTGGACGCGGATACCCTGCGCCGAATGGCTGAGGCGACGCCTGGCGGAGTATACGTCAATGTCGCGACCGGCGCCGTGGACTTGGGAGACATCTATTCCCGCCTCGTGGCCCAAGCCCAGGGCGAGCAGTTCGGGTTCCGTACGGTCGAGCGAGTCGAGGAGAAGTTCCAGCTCTTCCTGATAGGCTGCCTGATCCTGCTGGCGCTGGAGATCGCGCTAAGGGACCGGTCTTCAAGGCAGGCTGCTGCGCTGGCCTGCTTGCTGGCCCTCGGCGGAGCGGCCCGGCCTGCCGATGCGGCCTCCGCGCGCGGCTTGGTGAATCAAGGCAACGACTCCTACCGGGCACAAGAGTACGAGGATGCGCTGGCGGCCTATGACCAAGCCTTGGAGAAGGAGCCCGACTCTCCCTACGCTTCCTTCAACCGCGCCAACGCCCTCTATCGCGCGAGCAGTTTCGCTGAGGCCGCCGACGCCTACGCCGCGTCTGCGCGCGGCGGCGTCGAGCGAGGCCTTGCCAATGTCCAGTCGGCCGCGTTGCACGGGCTCGGCAATGCACGCTACCGGGAGGCCGAGGCGGAGTCGGACCCGGGGTCGGCACTGCGGCTGCTCGAGTCTGCCGCGGAAGCCTTCGCCGATGCCGTGCGGGTGGACGCCCGACGGTCCGACTCGGCTCACAACCTCGAGTTGGCGAGAGAGATGATCCAGATGCTCCGGGAGCGTACCTCGCAGCAGTCTGCCAGTGCTGGCGAGGATGGCGAGAAGCAAGGCCCGCAGGATCGTCAGGAGAAGCTGCGCCAAGCGGCCGAGGAGCAGGAACGGCTGGCAGAGGAGAGCCGCAAGCAGCAGGAGGACCGCCAGCGACGTGACGACTCAGAGGCCCAGCAGGAGCAGCGCCGCCGTGAAGGCGAGCTTGCGCGCGCGCAGGACGACCTCAGGGAACGCACGCAGGACTTGTCCCAGGGGTCGGGCCAGGAAGCACGGCAGCGTCTGGAAGACGCTGTCCGCCACCAGCAGCAGGCGCGCGAGGACCTGCAGAGTGGCGAACCCCGCGAGGCGGAGCGCGCACAGCGCGCAGCGGCCGAGGCTCTTCGCGAGGCAGCAGACGCGGAGGCCGGAGAGGGCCCATCCGAACAGCTAGCCGAAGCTGACCAAGGCGAGGGCCATGCCGAGTCCGCGTCCGGCTCCGAGGGTTTCCTCGAGGAGATGACTGCGGACCAAATCCTCGCGAAAGAGCGCCAGGACCGCCAGCGGCGGGAGCTGCAGCGGGTGGGCGTGGTCAAGGTAGAGAGGGACTGGTAGGTGTTGATACCGCCTAGGGCGTTGGCAGTGCTGGCTGTCATGCCAGCCCTCGTTCTGGCGCAGGATGTCGAACTGCGCGCTCGCGCGGCCGTGCGCAGCCAGCAGGTCTATTTGGGCCAGCATTTCCTCCTACAGGTGCAGATCGAGGGCACGGACAGTCCGGACCCTGTTGACATGCGTGTGCTCGAGAAAGACTTCGTTGTCAGCGAAGCGGGCGGTGGTTCCACGAACAGCACGTCGGTCAGCATCGTCAACGGCAGAATGACCCAGAGCGTCCGGCGAGGGTACAACCTCAATTACCGCCTGGCCGCCCGTCGCGCCGGCCAGTTGCAGATTCCACCCCTGTCGATCAGTGCGGGCGGGCAGTCCACCACAACTCAGCCCGTTCCGTTGCGCGTGCTGCCGCCGCAGGAGAACAGTGACTTCCGCCTGCGATTGGGGCTCTCAGAGTCGAGGGCATTCGTCGGCCAGCCAGTCGTGCTGACGGTCGACTGGTTCATCAGTCGGAACATCGGAGAATTCGGATTCTCGATGCCCCTGCTCGCCGATGCCCGCTTCGAGATCACCGATCCGCCCACTCCGCCGTCTGCGCGAGCTCGCGACGAGCTGATCGGCATTCAGCTGGGCGATAGGCGGGCTCAAGATGGACGTTCCAGGGCGAACTGGACGGGCGCTCCTGTACAGTGCTCCGGTTCCAGAAGGTCCTGGTGGCCCGGCAGGCGGGCTCCTATG
>JAJDWM010000036.1 GCA_022825595.1 Bryobacterales bacterium
GGTGCTCAGGGAAGCCAATCCTAGGTCCGCAGCGTCGCTTCGCTCCGACTGGACAGGGACCTTTGGACTGCTGTTCAGATTGGTCCGGATTCAGTGTTCACTTTGATCCGGATTCGGCGTTCACTTTGCCCGGAATCCGCAGCTAATCATAACAACCCGCTGTTGCGCGTCCCACCGCTAATCCAATCTCGCTGACTCTGCCACTCAGACAACGTTAGGCGAACCACTGTCGCGCTATCCTTCGCAACGTGACGCTGACGTCGACCGAACGCTGGGCTGACTAAGGCGTCCCCTTCTATGGAGACTCCCTCAACGCGAGGTTGCCGCCCCAGAAGATACCCGCGGTACTGCGGCCGATCGTCCGCCCGGCGGCGTGGGCACACTCCGTCCTCGCGCGCGAGTTACCGGAAGTGGCCCGTGCTGCCGAACGGGACGCGCGCATGATGAATCTGCGCGTGGGAACATCGGAGGGGTTCCGCTCCCCACAAGCAGCCAAGGACTTCGCCAAACTGCGGAGCCTGTACCCATTTGGGCAGCAGGAGGGCCTGAAGCGCATCGCCGTCCGGATGCAAGGCTCGGGAAGTCGGCTGGTCGAACTGCAACACCAGCGGACGCCCTGCGTCTCGCCAAGAATCGATTCGCCGCCTCGGCACGTTCAGAGGATCAATTCATCGCAGTAACTGTCTAGGGACAGCAGGATTGCAGAATCGTGAGCTGATGTTTGGAGTCATCCCACAGCATGGGTTCTCTCTGCAAGGAGCCATAGTGTTGTGACAGATGCCACCAAATAGCCACGCGCCGCTCAATCGTCGAAGCCCAAGTTTGCCACGATTTCGGGAAGTAACTTGAATAATGCTCGTCCGCTGGGGCGACCGCAGGCCAGAACCCTCACGACAGCGGTAGTCCACCTGCCGCGCCTAGTAGGCTACCCAGCGCCGGGGTTCCTACCCCTTCATCCTCGTGTTCCGGGGGTCGAACACTGGCGAAGCGGCCACCGTCACGGGATGCGCCTCGTTCATATACAGCACTTGCAGCTTGGTGCCGGCTTCCGCGTACATGGTAGGCAGATATGCGAGCAGCAAGTACTTTCCGACGGAAGGTCCCATGCCAGCGGAAGTCACGCGCGACTCCCGGTTGCGCGTGTCGACGATGCGCGCACCGTCTGCGGTGAGAATCGGCTCGTGGCCACCAGTAGGAAATCGCCTCAGCCCCGACGTCCCGCTGGGGGTGTCCATGGTCAAGGTGCAAAGCTTCGCCTCGGGTGGTGCCGAGCGCACCCGCATATAGGCTGCCTTGCCGATGAATTCTGCGGATTTGACGCGGGCCCGCGCCAGACCGGCCTCGACCGGTGAATACTCCGAGTTGAGCTCCGCGCCCATGAGCGCGTACCCCTTCTCCAGTCTCCCTGTCGTGCCGTAGACGCCCATACCGACTGGCCGGGCGTCGAAGTCGCGGCCGGCCTCCAGCACGGCGTCCCACAGACGCACCCCGTGCGGCATGCTCGCATAGATTTCCCAGCCGTTCTCGCCCACGTACGAGATGCGCAGCATTGTCACGGGGACGCCCCCGACGACCGCCCGCTGCAATGTGCCGTATGGGAAGGCTGCTTGGCAAAGGGGCGTGTCGGTGACCTTGGAGAGCAGTGCGCCCGCATGTGGACCCCACACGCCAAGGCTGCAGAGCGCAGACGACAAGTTCTCGAATTGCACGGAGCCATCGGCGGGCAGATGCCGACGGAACCAGACTTCGTCGCGCGCGCCGTCGAAAGCACCGGTAACGATGCGGAACCGATTCTCGGCGAGCCGCTGGATGGTGAGATCGGCGCGGATGCCCCCGTCCGGCGTGAGCAGCGGCGTGTAGATGCAGCGTCCCACGGGGCGATCGCAGAGGTTTACCGTCAGCGACTCGAGATAGGGCACGACACCAGGTCCGGACACGTCGAAGACTTGGAACGCGCTCAAGTCGACGATGCCCACTCTCTCGCGCAGGTGGAGGTGCTCTGCGTCGATGATGGGCGACCACCACCGCCGGTCCCATTCGTGGGGGCGGTCTTCGATCCGGTACCGCGAAACCAAATCGGCGTTGCTCTTGTACCACTGGGGGCGCTCCCATCCGCGTGCCTCGTGGAACTCGGCGCCCAGGGCGGCGGTCCGGTCATGAAAGGGTGCGCGCTTCATGCCGCGCCCCGACGACCACTGCTCTCGCGGATGCACGATGCCATAAGTCTTGTTGAAGTGCTCTCGGCAGCGCTCGCGGATGTGCCGCACGGTCCGCTCGTGGGGATAGAAGCGCGTGACGTCGGACCCGTGTGGATCGCAGAGGCGCGGGTAGCCGTGGGTGATCCACTCCGCGACGAGGCGCGCCGTACCTGGGCCTTCCTTGACCCAGACGGCGGCGGCTGACCAGACCTTCTCCACTTCGGCCGTCTCCCCTAATACCTGCTGCGCGTCGGGCGTCAGCGACAGAAGGCCGTTGACCGCGTATTGCACCCGGGACCCGGCCAGCAGTGTGCCCACGATCTCTCGGGCGCGCTCCATCTGCGGTGCGAAGTCGTCGGAGGTGAACGGCAGCTCCGTGGGTGATCGATGGGCCTCGTCCAAGGACGGAATATGGTCGGGACGCACCAGAATGGGGCGATGGGCGTAGGAGCCGACCTGCATGACGTCGTGGCTCTGCCGCTCGTACATGAAGGTGTCCATGTCGCGCACGATGGGATAGCCGATCTCGTTTCCGGTCCGGTGCAGTAGGTCTATGGGGCCGAGATTGGCCATCTGGTGCACAGCCGGCGTGAGGGGAATTGTGGCGCCGGCCATGGCCGCGAGGCGAGGGCTCCAGACGCCGCAGGCGATCACCACGTGCTCGACTTCGATCGCCCCGAATGCGGTGACCACGGCGCGGATTCGTGGTCGACCGAAGAGCGGGCGGGTCACCTTGAGGCCAGTGACTTCGGTGTTGCCCAGCACCGTGAGCGCGCCCGTGGCCTGTGCCCGCTCGCGCATGATCGTCCCCGCCCGGACCGAGTCGACAACTGACACGCTCGGCGTGTAGAAGCCACCTCGGATCACGTCGGCGTTCACGAACGGAGCCTTGGCGACGACCTCGGCCGGCGACAGCAGCTCGGCCTCGATGCCCCATGCCCGCGCCGAGGTCATGCGCCGACGCAACTCCTCCATGCGCGCCTCGGTGCGCGCCACCTCGATACCGCCGCAGGTGGTGTTCACCCCAAGCGCCTCGTACTGCCGTTGGCTGTCCAACGTCAGCATGGCGATCTCGCGGTTGTGGTCGGTAGGGAAGATGAAGTTCGATGCGTGGCCGGTGGAGCCCCCGGGGTCGGGTAGCGGCCCCTTGTCGATGAGCAGCAGGTCGCGCCAACCGAGTTCTGCCAGATGACCGACTAGGCAGTTGCCGACGATGCCGGCGCCGATCACGGCAATGCTAGCCCGCTCCGGCATTGCGCGTCTTGCCGTGCTGTCCCTGTCGAGCGCATTCATCCGCATCTCTCGGCTGCACCCTGACCCACGTGATGCGTTCTAGCCTCTGGTACGGTCCTCGAAGGCTTGACCACAGCCGGGATTGTGCATCATAATGCGTTTCGTTCCGCTCCTGCAAGGGTCCGGACGACGCTGGTTCGAAGAGGACGCAACCGGAAGAGCCATGAGAGGTCCCACGCGCGGCGTCGATCAGTCCGACCGCATCGTACCGATTAACCTGCGACAGAGCGGCCGCACGCCCGTCGAGCTGCTGATCTCTACCCGCGTGCGGAAGTCGCCGTTCTGGCATCTCTCCCATGCCGCTGGCTGCTGGCGGGCCACCGTCTACAACCGGATTTACCATCCACGCGGCTACGTCCGACCCGAGGATGGCGGTGCCGCGGCCGAGCACGAGGCCCTGACGCAGCACGTCACTATGTGGAACGTTGCGGTCGAACGGCAGATCCGGGTTGCCGGCTCGGACGCCGAGCGGTTCGTTGACTACGTCATCACCCGTGACGCGACCCGAATCCAGCCGATGCGCGGCCGCTACGTCATCCTCTGCAACGAGAAGGGCGGCATCCTGAACGATCCCGTGCTGCTGCGCCTCTCAGACGACGAATTCTGGTTCTCGCTGTCCGATTCCGACGCGCTCTACTGGCTGCAAGGCGTGAACGTCGGGCTGCGCATGGACGTGGAGATTGACGAGATCGACGTTTGCCCCGTCCAGATACAGGGTCCGAAGTCGCTTGCCTTGATGGTCGATTTGGTCGGCAGTTCGGTCCGAGACATCCCCTACTATGGCCTGCTCGAAGCGGAGATCGCGGGCTGTTCGGTGGTCGTCTCCCAGTCCGGCTTCTCGGGCGAGAAGGGCTACGAGATCTTTCTGCGCGACGCAACCCTGAACGCCGAAGCGCTGTGGAGTGCCGTGCTTGAGGCGGGGAAGCCTCACCAACTGACGGTCATCGCCCCAGGCCATCAGCGCCGCATCCAGGCCGGCATCTTGTCTTGGGGTCAGGACATGGACCACGAGACGGTGCCGTTCCAGTGCAACTTGGCCTATCAGGTGCCGCGGAAGAAGCGGGGTGACTATATCGGGCGAGCGGCTCTCGAACGGATGCGCGCCGAGATCGCCGCGGGCCGTCCGCCGTTCTCAATGGTGCTGGTGGGCATGAAGTTGGGTGGTCGGCCAATCGACGACTATGCGCCAGACTTCTGGCTGGTCTCGGACGCCGGGGGCAGTGACCCGATCGGGTACTTGACCTCACCTTGGCACGCCCCAGAGATCGGCTGCAACATCGCTCTCGGATACGTGCCGCTCGGCAAATCGGCGGTCGGGACCGAACTCCGGGTCTGGTTGCCCGACGAGTATGCGAGTGAACCGGGACGGCCGGACCCCGCTCGGGTATGCGAAGTCCCATTCCG
>JAJDWM010000500.1 GCA_022825595.1 Bryobacterales bacterium
GGTGCTCAGGGAAGCCAATCCTAGGTCCGCAGCGTCGCTTCGCTCCGACTGGACAGGGACCTTTGGACTGCTGTTCAGATTGGTCCGGATTCAGTGTTCACTTTGATCCGGATTCGGCGTTCACTTTGCCCGGAATCCGCACCTGATCAAGCACGGCGACGCGGTGGACGTAGCGGGATCGCGGCTGGACGCCGCTCGGAGCGCGGTCGGCCGGCTCGTCGGGCGTGACACCGATAGGATGGACGAAGCCGCTTGCCGGCGGGCCGCCATCGAGAGCCTAGCCGAAAACCTGACGGATGGTCTCACGTCGCCGCTCGTCTGGTACGTGGCGGCCGGCTTGCCGGGCGTCGTCCTGTTCAAGCTGGTCAGCACGGTGGATTCAATGATCGGCCACAAGACCGATCGATACTTGCGCCTTGGCTGGTTCGGCGCACGCTCGGATGACGTGCTCAACTATGTCCCGGCACGGCTGACATGGCTGCTCATCGCCTTGACGGCGGCAGTCTTGCCGGGCACGTCAGGCTTGAAGGCGCTCCGAATTGGGTGGAAGCAGCACGCTGTCGTTCCCGGCCCCAATCCAGGGTGGAGTGAGGCCGCCATGGCGGGAGCCATCCGGCGGAGGCTATGCGGGCCCATTAGGCTTGGCGATGACGTGGTCACGGACCGCTGGCTGGGCGACCCAGCGGATCCGCAAGCACGAAGCTCGGCGGACTACCGCCGCGCCCGTCAGACGGTCATGGTGGCGTCCTTGCTCGCCGCCTTGCTTGCGGCTGGCTTGCTCTCGTGAGACGGGCCGCTGCGGATCATTGGCCTACCCAGAGCGGTGGCTGGCGAACCGCACGGCCATTGGTCTTCGCGACCGCTGGAATCTCGGGCGTGCTAGCATTTGAGAGTTCCGGGGTGCCCGTGAGGGCCTAACAGGGAAGTCCGGTGAGAGTCCGGCACGGTCCCGCCACTGTGAACGGTTAGTTGTGTCGAAATGCCAGTGAGGCTTACGCCTCGCGAAGGTCGCCGCAACGTGGGCAAGCCAGTTGCCTGAAGCCGTCAGTCAGGAGACCTGCCCCGGTGCAGCCTGAGCGCACGATCCCGCGCGGCACGGATGGGCGACTCGAGACTTGGCAACGGCAGCTGGGTGGGCAGCGACACGCATCGCTTCCCATCAGGTAGTCCGCCATTGTCCCGGCATTTGCTCGATCTACTGCCTCTAGGGCGCCGAGTGCCGGCGGATGGTGCCTCATCCATTTTCCCGCGAAGACGGGACAGGAGGCATCGTGGCCAACCACTCGAACGCCGGCGGCAGCCGGCACGCCGTTATACCGATCACTAAGCGATCCAGAAGAACCGCGCTTGTTGCAGCCCTGTTGGGTGCCCTGCTCTCAGCGCCGACTAATGCCGAGAGCCTGGGCGGCCGGGTCTTGGACCCTCAGGGCGCCGTCGTGGCAAACGCTCAACTGCGGCTGATCGACCGTGAGGGAGGTCTGCAGCGGACGGTCCAAAGCGGGCCGGACGGCTCGTATCGGTTCCTTAGCCTTCCAGCGGCGACGTACCTCTTGGAGGGGGAGGCTTCGGACGCACTGTTGGCAGGTTCCGCGGAGATTACCGTCTCGGGCGACGCCAGCGTTGACTTGAGGCTGTTGATATCGCCTTCCTCGGTGAACGTTGTCGTATCAGCATCGAGCACGCCAACGGCCCAGAGGGAAGTCGCCAGAGCCTTGGACACCATCGACGGCCGTAGCATGGTCCTGCGAAACGAGTTCTCCCTTGCTGAGGCCATTCGCACCGTACCCGGGATTCGCGTACAGCAGCTGCGAGGCCCCGGCAGCTTCGTGTCCGTTCAAACGCGGGGGCTGCGAAACCATGACACCGCGCTGCTCGTCGACGGAATGCGCTTCCGAGACTCTGCATCTCCGCAGAGCGACGCCACCATATTTTTCCAAGACATGCCATTGGTCGATGCCGACCGGGTTGAGGTCCTGAAGGGGACTTCGTCTTCCCTGTACGGCTCGAATGCCATTGGAGGCGTGATCAGCGTCCAGTCGCGGCAAGGAGGCGGTGCCCCGCACGGCGAGATTCGGACGGAGGGCGGCGGACTAGGCATGATGCGTGGAGTCGGCCGCGCCGCTGGGGGCCTTGCCGGGGACCGGCTCCGCTATAGCGGAGGCCTCTCGCATGTAAACGTGACCCGCGGACACCGCGGAGGAAGTCCATTCCGAAATTCCAGCGCCCAATTGTCGACCCAAGCAGCCCTCAAACCGAACCTGTTGCTCTCGGGGCGGGTGTGGGTGTCCGACTCGTTCCGGAGTCTGGTCGAGAGTCCCGCCTTCCCTGACGCGGTCGTTGCCAACTTCCCTGCCTCCGGAATCGTGAGAGCACGCGCCCTGCCGCTGAGCCAGCTGGAACGCTTCGAGCGGGGCGAGAGCTTCGAGGCCGGGAGTGCTACTTTCGTGCCGGATCAGCTCGATCCAGACAGCCGACTGTCGTCCGCATTCCTAGTGACAGCTGTGACCCTCCGGCACGACCCGTCGCCCGGGAGCTCGTACCAGTTGTCGTACCAGTTGTTGCGCACAGGCAGAACGAATCACGACGGGCCGGCGGGCCCTTCGCCATTCGATCCGCGGGTAAGTGCCGAGTCGCAATTCGACGGTCGCAACGATATGGTGCTCGCCCGTACGGACCACCGGGTCGGAGACTCCCACCTATTGAGCCTCGGGTACGAGTTCGAAGGTGAGGGGTATAGCAACTTCAACACCGACGAGAGCCCATCGCCAGTCGTGAGCAGCTCCGAGATAGAGCAGGCAGGTCACGCAGTGTTCGTCCAAGACCAAGTCCGACTTCTCGAGGGTCGATTGCACCTGACCCTGTCTGGCAGGGCCCAGCGATACGCGCTAGAGGCCCCACGGTACTCGGGAGAGTCCGGACCGTATGGTTCGGCGCCTGTATCCGACGTGCCAGGCGCATACACGGGTGACTTTGCGATCGCCTACTTCGTCCCAGCCTCCCAGACCAAGTTCCGGGGCCATGTAGGGAACGGGTTCCGGGCCCCGTCCCTCTACGAGCGCTTTGGTGGCTCTTTCTCGGCTTTCACGGGAAGCTTCAGCTATTGGGGCGACCCTGGGATTGAGCCGGAACGGTCGGTGTCTGCAGACTTTGGGATCGACCAGTGGCTCTTGGACTCTAAGGTTCGTGTCAGCGGTACCCTCTACTACACGGACCTGTCTGAGACGATCTTCTTCGACTTCGCCAACTTTCCGCTGAACGATCCATTCGGACGGTTCGGAGGCTATCGAAACACCGGCGGCGGCATTGCCCGCGGTGTCGAGTTGGGAGCCCAAGCGGCGCTCTCGGCGAGCACAAGCCTTCGCGGATCGTACACCTATGTCAACTCCGACTCGCGGACTCCGACGATCGGGGCGGAATACTTCTCAGTCCCGGGGACGTCGGCCCACGTTTACGCCGCTACCGCTTCCCAGTGGATCGGAAGCCGAGTGAACGTGACATTTGACGTCTTCGCTACCAGCGACTACATCCTGTCTCCGTATGGCGCACGGTCAAGACAGCTGTCCTTCGGCGGTCCCTTGAAGGCCGACCTGGTGTTCCAATACGCTGTGCCACTCGCTGAGGGCAAGCGGGTGGAGATCTACGGAAAGGTTGAGAACGTCTTCAATGCCGACTACTACGAGGACGGTTTCGCAAGTCCCGGTGCCTGGATGATCGGAGGCATCCGCTACCAGTTCTGAGCGGCCGTTGGCGGAGCCCCCGAGAACGGGCGAGGCCAAACGGCCGGGGGCACGGGCGCGCTCGGAACCGGTAGGGCTCCCAGTCGCCGCCCGGAGGTCCACATCGCGACCCGCGACGAGCGCAAGCGCTGGCCAGCCGGCAGCGCCTCGCTGGACCGATCGGAGCCGTCGAGACCCTGCCAGCGCCCCATGGCGGCAGCCGACGGCCAGTCGGGCCCGGCCCGGTTCGGCTCTGCTCGGCAGGCGGGAGTCTGGAATGCCGAGGTCCGGAATTCGACGGTCGGAGCCGGCTGGTATGATGCCGCAGCTGGACGGGGCCTCTGGACTGCTTTGGCGAGGTCATGGGCCGTCACTTGCCCACTGCGGAGACCGTATGGAAACG
>JAJDWM010000713.1 GCA_022825595.1 Bryobacterales bacterium
GTCCGGTCCGGTCACTTCGCCCGTGACGTCCCGGGCTTGGAGCAGATTGCCGGCAACGACCAGCAGCGGCAGTAGGCGGCGAGCCTCTCCGGCTGAGCCTGCCAGCACTCCCCCTCGTAGAAGCGCCATCCCTCTGGACACTCTCTTCGCCAAGGCTCGGCTCTGTCGATTGAATCGACCCAAGCTCGTCATGGTACCCATCATACATATCGCAAATCATTTGCACCTATTGGCAACAGAGCATTGGGGTCCCGAGCCGAAATTGGCGAATCGTCCGGTCTTGAGGCATGGACTGGCCGCACCTGCTCTGACGCAAATTAATTGCTAGATGAGAGGAGAATCGTCGCTCTGGCTGCCTGATGGAAGCTCTGCGGGAGTCGCAGACAGTCGATGCTCAGTAGATAATCCGAACTAGGATCAGGTGCTTGACTCCACGCAAGACGATGTCTGGGGTTGGGCTCTTGGGACGATATGACCCCAACTCACAGGTCGAGTACGAAGTCCGATTCACAATTGGAGGGGCCCGTCAACCATGCGGCGGTCACCTGCGATCGCGCGACACATTTGTCTGCCCGCGCTACCTGCCCCGGGGCGGCTCGGATCGCCTCGGGGAACTGCTTGACCTGCCGGTCTTGCTGCTACCTGGCTTCCATCACGGTCGGGCACGGCTCGGTTCAGCCCTCCTGCCTCCACTTCCGACGTCGCGATACTGGAACGGATGGACACTCAAGCAGGTCATCCCATGAGGGCGACCGGACCGCCGTCCGGGCCTCACGGTCGACTTGTCGCGTGGGCGCGCCGAACGGTCGGCGCTGCTTGGTTCGGCCATGGCGTTACCACCGCCATTACCGTCAACGCCGTCGTCATCGGCCTCGACACGTCGGTCGCGTTGGCCGC
The DNA here is from genome assembly GCA_022825595.1 of Bryobacterales bacterium. Taxonomy (GTDB): domain Bacteria; phylum Acidobacteriota; class Terriglobia; order Bryobacterales; family UBA6623; genus VXMF01. The sequence continues at coordinate 898 of JAJDWM010000713.1, forward strand.
GCGATTCGGCGGAGCCTTCGATCTGGCCAGCAAGGCCTTCCTCGCCATCTTCGTCGTCGAGGCCTTGATCAAGATGGCGGCGGTGTGGCCCCGACTGCGGGACTCCTTCGCCGATCCGTGGAACTTGTTCGATTTCACGGTCATTGTCGTCAGCCTGGTTCCGAGCACCGGCGGGCTCGCGACCCTCGCCCGCCTCGTCCGCCTATTTCGGGTACTACGGCTCATGTCGGCCCTGCCAGAACTGCAGCTCATCGTCTCCACGCTGATCCGCTCCGTGCCCGGGATGTTCAACGTGCTGGCGTTGATGTCGATCGTCTTTTATGTCTACGGGGTGGCCGGCTACCACCTGTTCCGCGAGTTGGACCCCGACCACTGGCGCACGCTCGGCATCTCGCTGCTTTCGCTGTTCCGCATTGCCACACTGGAAGACTGGACCGACATCATGTACGCCGCGCTCGAACACCACTGGTGGGCGTGGGTGTACTTTGTGAGTTTCGTGGTTGTGGAAACCTTCGTGGTCCTCAACCTATTTGTCGCCGTGGTGATCAACAGCTTGGAAGAGGCCAAGCACGACCGGAAGCAGGAGATCGCGGCTCCCCCGACCCGCGCGCAACTGGTGGCGGAGCTATCCCGGACGAGGGAGGCACTCGGGCGGCTGCAGGAGCGACTGGATCGGACCTGAAGCCGCGCCCACCAATTCGTCACGACCAACCGGACCGGTCGATGGTGCCTCCGGGACGGGAGCGGCGCTCGGTCACGGTAGCGGCGGACAACGTCCGTGTGGGCGGCAAGGCAGAGGGAGTCCGCGGTCGGCCGCGTGAGTTGCGCTTGTTTCGCAAAAGGGATGCAACATAGAAGCCCTATGCTGGGACCGGGATGGAAGGCGGGTGGCGAAATTGGCGTCTCACGCAAGTTCGTCTCTGTTGGCCTACACTGACAGCAGTTTGCGAACTGCTTGGCGCTGCGGAACAGTCCTCAGCACTGCACCCACCCCTAGCGCGGGCCGTCTGCAGCCTGGGGAACACGAAGTGGAACGGCTCAGCGGCCCTCTGGCTCGGTCTGACCTGCGGAACACCAGTCTGGCCGTAGTCCTGTTCAGCGTCCCGATGAGAGCGCATCCGCAATGACGCCGTACACCCCGGGCAATGAATGGTTTGCTCCCAAGTTGTCTACCTCGACCTCGGAAGGCGTTGCCGGGCACAGGTTTCCGAAACGCGGGCGCGACCTGTTTGTCCATCGATTGGGCTTTGCAGACGAACTCAAGCTCAGCCTCGACTACCGATGTGTACCTCTCTCTTTCCGGCTGGCGAATGCTGTGGCGAACATGCGCTGTTGTACCGTCGCGACCTGCAGCCGCGCACAGGGCACTGGCTGGCGTTCCGACCGCAGCCGGGCCGCCACGGGCCTGTGGGCCCTAGGGGTTCGGAGATCGCCCACGGGCAGGACTTGGAGCCTCTCGGTTCAGGCCCCGATCCAGCACCGGGCGGAGGCCGGCCCGCGGCGGACTCGGCTAAGAGGCCGCGCAGGAGCGCGGCCCCAAGTTCAGCCTGTGGCCTTCAGCGGTCGCCCGGTCGACAAGGCCGGGGCCGGAAGCGTCATGTCTCGGTGCGGCGGCGCAGTTTCGGACGCTCGTCCTCGACCTCGCCACTTGCCTCGGCGTCGTCCCCCTCAGGGAGGATGATCGGCTCGTCGCTGCTGTTTCGCTTCAGCGTCGGACGGTTGGGGTCCAGCGCTTCGGGCTTCTTGCGTCCGTCGAGCTGGTCCAATCGGGCCTTGACGTCGTCAAACTCGCTGCTCGAGACCGTGTACATCTCACGCTGCGGAAGGATGCGGTCAATCGTCTTCTGAACGTCTCGGATACGGCTCCCGGTCATTGGGTGTGAGCTGAATGCCTTGGCGATCGCGCTCTTGTCGCGCTTGCGCATGGCGTGCAGGCGCTCGAAGAACTCGACCATCGACGTCGGGTCGTAACCGCTGTTGTACAGGTACTGGACCCCCAAGAAGTCCGCTTGCCTCTCGAAGTCCCTTGAGAACTTGAGCATCGTCATGGGAATGGCGAAGTTTGCAGCCTGCTGGATCCCGTATCCGGCCCAGCCGCCGATGAACAACAGCGGGATCGTGGCGTACTGCACCAGCTGTGCGCGCGTTGCGTTCCGCGTCCCGTGGCGGGCGGCGACATGCGCTATCTCGTGCGCCATCACTCCCGCGAGTTCGGCCTCGCTCTCAGCCAGCTTGATCAGGCCGCTGTTGACGTAAAAGTAGCCTCCAGGCAGGGCGAATGCGTTGACTTCCTCGGAATCGATGACCTTGATCGTGAACGGGACCTTGGCGTCCGAGTTCCGTGCAAGGTTCTGGCCGAGCCGGTTCACGTACTCGGCGATCACTGGATCTTCGATGATCTTGGAGTTCTTCTCGATATCCGCTGCCAGCTGTTTGCCAAGCGCGATTTCCTTCTCGAGGCTGTAGAAGTTGACTCCCTTACCGACGCCCCGATCGCCGATCTTGGAGACATCGTCCTTCTCACTCTGTATGGTCGGCTTCTCTGGTTCCGGCGGAACCTCAACCTTGGCTTGGCCCAGCGGCGGGCCTGCAAGCAACCAGATAGCGGCGATGGCAATGGCGGCACGAGTCCTCGTCATTCTGTCTCCTCCCCGGCCGGCGGATCGTTCCCGCCAGCCTCACTCTGTCAGACGCCGCACCCCATCTTGCGGTTGCACGGCAGTGGCGTGGAGGCCCGACAATACAATCGGAGTTGAGCGTTCCCATGGGCTTGCGACTGGTAGCAGCTGTTCTCGGCGCTGTTGTCGGGTTGGCCGCGTCCCAAGCAGACCAGGACTTGGCGTCGGTGCGGATGCTCGAGCTGGATGCCGAGCGCTGCTACCGCGTCCGGGACGTTTTCCTTGAGCGGGAGGACGTCAAGCTCTACTTCACCGACGGGCACCTGATCTTTGCCAAGCCCGTCCTTGGCCGGGTCATCGCAGCCCTGTTCGTGGCCACCCGTTCGACTGACGTGGGAGAGGTGCTCCTTATCCCGCCGACAGCTGCCGAGCGTCAGTCGGCCGCGCGGTTCCTAGGGGAGACGATTCTCAGCGAGAAGTTCCGTAGCGCAATGCTGTTCTTCACGGATGACACGCACGAGGCGCTGGAGGCTGCCTTGGGAGCCTCCCCGGGGACTCGCCCAGATCTTGGGGAAGGCGCGAGGATTGCGCCCAGGTGGTCGGTCGTGATGCGCAACCTAATCGACGCTTCCTCTTCGCGTGTGCTTGTCGACCTGTATTCGGGCACGGACGGTGACACCGGCTTCTTCGCCAGCGCGATTCGCGGCGCGAAACACGGGCGGTTCGATGTAG
>JAJDWM010000252.1 GCA_022825595.1 Bryobacterales bacterium
ACCGCGCCAGTCCAGATGGTCCTCAGGTGGAAAGTAGGAGTCGTCGTAGTGCACTGGTGGCATGTTCGGCGGCCTCCTACCTTCCCTCCGTCTTCGAGCCAAGTTCGGTCACAGGTTCTCGCGGCAACCACCACACAGAACGGACGCGAGATGCCCTAGAGCGCCAGCTGATCGGCTGTTCCCTTGGACCCACGCAGAGCCGTTGCCCCTAGTGGCACGCGCAGTTCTAGCGGCGGCAGGCTTCGCTTCTCACTTCTTGGGATCGGTGATTGACAATTGACATTGTCTCTCACCGACGATGCACAACGGCGCTGCCCACTCATGGACTTAGCCCTATGAAGCACAACAGCCCACGCTTCGGTGCACCGCGGACTGTTGCCGGATGCCCATGCACATCGGAGCCGGATTACCGTCAGGCTCGCCGCTTCCGACGGCCAGTGGGAGACTGCCCGATTTGTCGATCACCAATGATGGACAATCCGAGTTGCGCCTCACTTCCAACGGTTTGTGAGGGACAACGGCGATTGCCTCAGCGTCTGTGTACAGCACTGCCTCACTGCTCTGAACGTTCGCCGATGTCCTGGCAGTGGTCACCCGAAGGCAAACCGACCGTGCAAGGATGCATCTGCAGCCGCGTTCAGGATCATTCTCCCGGGCGCTCCGCTTCGTATTGCCGCCGCAACTGCTCGACCCGTCTGCGATTCACTCCAAGGTCAAACAGACACCAGGGGCATCGGGACTCTGAGCGCACGTCGATCGTACTGCTATCGGGCCCCAAACGGAGTTCAATGTCGTCGACGAAACCCAGCGGCGACCGCCATTCCGCCTGCACGCGACCATCGGTCGCCGACACGACCCTCGTTCGCGGCATGTCGGCCAGCAGGGCCTCAAGCCTACGCATGGCGGCAGCGGGATTGCCGCGTATGCGGAATGGATCGATCCTGTGCCGGGGCGGGGCATCGGCACGACTGCACACACACGTGAAGCGGAATCTGGGACATGGCTGCAGGTCTTGCGCCATCGCTGAACATCCACTCTATCCGCCGTCACACGGGACGCCCGGAACGGGCTGTCCGCAGCGCGACAGTGGGTTGCACAGGCGTGGCGGGCGCAAAGTGCTTCGCACCATCTGCCTGGCCTCATGGGGCAAGAGTGGGCTGCGGCTCCCTCCTAGGCAATCTTGCACTTGGTCCAGCCTCAACCACACCGTTGCCGACTTGCAAGCCGGCGCCGGTGACCGTTCAGGGCAATCCATTGCGGAGTGGCGACTCGGGGGCCGCAGTCATGACCCGGGCATCGGGCGAGACGGGCAGAATCCCATTCCTGCGTGCGTAGATGATTGGAAGGGCAGTGCCCCGAACACACGTGACTAGACTGGTACGCAGATGACGGTGGGGACCATGGTTCAGGGGGTCCGCGGGGCGGCAGGATGGGTGCGACTGTCCCATCGCCTCGCAGGGGTGACGGTCGGCCGAGTGGCTATTCGGCGGGAGGTGGACCTGCCGGCCACTCACCGGAAATGGCAGTCCGGAGCGGGCCGAATCCTCGCTGCCGCATTGGCGTTGGTGATCTGCCTGAGCGCACCCCCGCTGGCGGCGCAGTCCGGCACGACGACCGGGGTGATCCGCGGAACGGTCAGGGACCAGCTCGGAGCGCCGATGGCGGGGGCAGCCGTGTCCATCCAGCATCTCGAAACGGACCTGCGGACGACGGTGGACTCGTCGCCTTACGGGACCTTCGTTCGAACCCTCCTGCCCCCCGGCACGTACGACATCGAAATCTCGGCGGGAACGGACGACTTTGGTGTCGAGCGCATCGAAGAAGCCACGCTCCGGGTCGGCGAGGTGCTTGACCTTCAGGTCGTACTCCGCGTCGTGGCGCAGGAAACCGTGAACGTATTCAGCGAGCCGGTCTCTCCCGTAGACGCCTCCGACGTCACCCGGTCGCAGCGCATGCGGGATGACGTTGTTGCCGGACTGCCCAGCAACGGCCGCAACTACCTTCACTTCACCCTCCTGACCCCAGGCGTGGCGATCTCCCAAGGGCCGGATGGCGACGAACTGAACATCAGCGGGCAGCGCGGAATCTTCAATAACTTCATCGTTGACGGCGCCGATTTCAACAACCCCTTCTTTGGCGAACAGCGCGGCGGCCAGAGGCCAGCTTTCACGTTCAACCAAGACGCGATCGCGGACTTGGTGGTCGTGAGCCAAGGGGCGACGGCGGAGTACGGCCGGTCGGCGGGAGGGTTCGTGACCGTCATCACGAAGTCGGGGACAAACAGTTTGGCCGGATCCGCTCACTATCTTGGGCAGTGGGACAGCATCGCAGCACCGTTTCCGGATTTCAGGGGCGCGGGTAAGCCGGACTTTGGCCGGAACCAAGCGGGCGGCACGCTAGGCGGCCCCATTGAGCGGGACCGGGCGTTTGCCTTCTTGGCGTACGACCAGCAGGCTGCCAGCGAGACCAAGCAGCAAGCCCGTCGCGTCGTGAGCCCGGCGAGCCTCCAGCGATTGGAGAGCTTCCTCCAACAGCGCTGGCCGGGTCTCTTCGACGATGAGTTTGGACCGATCCGACGATCCGATGACGCGCGGGCGCTGCTCGCCAAGGTTGACTTGGTTCTCAGCGGACGGCACCAAGCCTCGTTCAAGTACAACCACACTTGGTCAGAGCAGGTCAACGGCACGTTCGACGTCGATGCTTGGGGCGCTTCGGCCAACGGGATCGAGCGCCAACACTCCCACGCGATCAATGGCAGCCTGAACTCCCTGATTGGCAACTCCGTCTCGAACGAATTGCGCTTCCAGGTTGCGCGGGAAGACCGGCCTCGCTTGTACGACGGTCCGCTGATCCCAGGGGCGCAACCGCCGGCGCCTCCCCCGTTTGCCGCGCTGGGCGGACGACCCTTTCCCGACATTGCGATGGACTTCGCCGACGGATTCCGGATCGGGTTGCCGTTCTTTCTTCCGATCGATCCTGCGTACGACACGCGAGTCCAACTCGTGGACAACATTTCATTCGCAACCGGCAACCACCTACTCAAGGCAGGACTCGAATGGAACAAGACCGAGGTCACGCAACAATTCGTGGGGATGGCGAACAGCCGCTACATCTTCGACTCGGTAGACGGGTTCACCGGATTCGTGAACCATGGGGACCGCTACGTCACTTGCTCGGATGGCTCGTCAAGCACGCTGGGGATCTGCCCCGACGGCGCGGCGGTATCCGGCCCCGTGCTCCTGTTCCTGCAGTCTGCGACTGTGCCTGGGGTGCCGCCTGACCAGCTCGGGCTCCAGACATTTGGGGTCAACGAGCTCGGCCTCTACCTGCAGGACGCTTGGCACCCGCACGCCCGGTTGACACTGTCGCTGGGCCTTCGCTGGGAGGGCACTTGGCATCCGGGAGTCTTCGTCGAGCCGAGAGACACGTTCTACGGCCCGTATCTCGATGATCCCCTGTTCCCGTCCGACGGGCGGATTCCGGATGACTTGAACAACTGGCAGCCCCGTCTCGGAGCGGCTTGGGACGTGAATCGTAAGGGCCGCACAGTTGTACGGGTCAATGCCGGATCGTACTTCGCCCGGATCCCCATGCTGGTTTTCGCCCAGCACCGCTCGACCAATGGAGCCTTCCAGCAGGTGATCTTCCGGAGCAGCGCCGCCGCTGGAGCCCTCGGCCCCGTTCCCGCCCTCGACGAGTTGATCGATGCCTCGGCTTCACCACCTTTCCTGCCGGACATTCAGGTGCCTGATCGCAGCCTCCAGCTCCCGCGCACGTGGTCTCTCAGCAGTGCCATCGAGCACGATCTCGGTGGCGGCCTCGCGGCGAACGTGATGTTCATCAACGCCAGGACCGACAATCTCTTCAGGTTCACTAACCGCAACGATGCTGCCCTCGGTTCTCCCTTCGGCATCGGGACGCACCCGTCCGGAGGCGGGATAAATTCCCTGACAGTCACCGAGAGCACCGCCCGGTCCCGCTACCAGGCGCTCACCTTCGGATTGCGGGGACGAGGGGGGATCCGGCAACGACCGGTCACCTTCGAGGTGAACTACACACTCTCCTTCGATCGCTCCGACGATGACAACGAGAGGGATCCGTTTGTGCTCCGCTACGCGAGCGCTGCGGACCTCGCGCCAGAGTACGGTTGGTCGGACCGGGACCGGCGCCACCAGCTGAGCGCGTACTTCATGTTGTCGCTGCCAGGCGCTCTGAACCTCAACCATGTGCTTCGATACTTGTCAGCCTCGCCTGCGTCGGAACAGTGTGCCAACCGTGGCATGCGGGCCGCCCAGCCCTCTGACCGCCTCTGCGCTGATGGAACGATCCTGCAGCGCAACACGCTGAGACGGGAAAACGAGTTCTTCACCTGGGACATCCGTCTCTCACGGTCGTTCCGGTTTGGCGACAACGTCGAGGTCGAGCCGCTCGTCGAGGTCTTCAACCTGACCAATGCCGACAACTACCTCGACACCGCGCTGGGATCGCTACTGTTCAGCTTCGACGGGACGCTGCGGAGCGGCCTGGGCAATACGCGGCGAGGACAGGTGGGCATCAAAGTGCGATTTTGACGGGGGCCTCGGACAGCGTCAGAAGATAGAGCGACGTGCCGAGGGATGCGTCGCAAGCGGTAGCGCCGAGCCCACCTCTGCGATTGATGCAACTGGAAGGGGCCCGAAGGCCGCTGGCTAGCCTTGATGAGCCAGCCAGCCGTCGTCGATCCGTTGTGCAGACGAATCGAGAACGGAGAATCCCGACCGCTTCTGTTTTGGCGCGACACTGCCGGTCCGCTTTGCCGGGTACGATGGTCGAGATGGCTCGCTCCATGAGCGCTGTGACTCGCCGGGACGCCCTCAAGCTCTTTGCCGCGGCCCCTGCCGCTGGCTTGGCGGCCGACCGCCAGCCGAACTTCGTGTTCGTCTTCTGCGACGATCTGGGCTGGGTCGATCTGCCCGCCTACGGACATCGCAATGTCAGCGCCCATGGAGGCTGGATCGTCCGCGGCGAGCTCAAGACTCCCAACATAGACCGCATGGCGAGGGAGGGTACTCTCTTCACGCAATTCTATGTTGCATCCGGGGTATGCTCCCCAAGCAGGGCCGCCGTCATGACGGGCAGGTTTCCCGCAGAAGTGGGCATCCACGACTACTTGGCTAGCGAGGAGCTCAACGAAAGGCGAGGCTGCGTCAATTATCTGGATCCGGAGATTCCAACTGTCACAAGCC
>JAJDWM010000544.1 GCA_022825595.1 Bryobacterales bacterium
GTCACCGCCGAGACGGGCATCACCCAACATCGAGGTAGGGGAATGAGCGTCGCCTTCGCGGACGTCGACGGTGACGGGTATACCGACGTGTTCGTGACCAATGACAATCTGCCGAACTTCTTGTACTTGAACCAAGATGGCCGGGACTTTGTAGAGGACGCGCTGCTGGGCGGGGTTGCGCTGCTGGATCACGGCCGCCCTGTTGCCTCGATGGGCGTGGACACCGGCGACTTCAATGGTGATGGCGCAAGGGACATTGCCGTCACTGCCCTCAGCGGAGAGACGTTCCCTTTGTTCGAAGCCGAGAAGGGGGCCTCATTCCGGGACGTGACCGTCCGAAGCGGCCTTGCCAAGGCCTCCAGTCCCTACGCCGGCTGGGGCAACGCACTGGCGGATATTGACAATGACGGGGATCTGGACCTTGTGACCGCCAACTCTCACGTGAATGACCTCGTCGAGCACTTTGAGCCGTACGAGTACCGACAGCGCAACACTCTCTTTGCGAATCTGGGAAACCGGTTCGGCGAAGCCTTGGAATTTGGGCCCCCTTCGACCTATCGCGGAATCGCCGCCGCCGACTTCGACGGAGACGGCCGCTTGGACGTTGTGACCAGCGCACTTGGTGAGCCGGCCCGGCTCTTCCGCAACACCTCTGAGCCGCCGGGGAACTGGGTGGGTGTCAGGGTAAAGGGGAATACGTTACCGCGTGACGCGCTTGGCGCTCGGGTCCACATTCGGGGCCAGAATCGTTGGATCAAGAGCGCGACCGGCTATGCCACCTCGACTCTCCGTCCAGCCCACTTCGGCTTGGGAACTTCCGACAGCGCGGTGACGATCAGGATCGACTGGCCCTCCGGCCACACGCAAGTCCTTCCGGATGTCCCCGTGAACCGCATCGTCGAACTCAGCGAAGACGAGTAGCGCTTCGCTCCGCCCGGTAGGGCAGTGCACTTCTCCCATCTGGTTCGGGCGGCAAGGGTGCGACACGCCCTTTCGTCTCAGGGTTCGGGTGCGCCAAGAGTCTTACCCAATGCCTCGGTCACATCGACGGTGACGTCACTGCTGATTCTGGCCGCCCGGCTGCTGCTGGAGAATGCGGATCAGCCGGGCCAAGCGTCACTCGGTCTCGAGTTCAAAGACCTGTACCTCGTGGACCCGCCGCGCATCGTCACCCAGAGCACGTTGCACTCACCGGCCCTCGTCCTAAAGCGTAATTCGGTGGGTCTCGCGTTTGAGGACGCGTCTGGGCGGTAATCGGACGGATGTGGCGGGGACGATGCGATCCATCTCATCCTGAACATCCTGACGAGCCCTTGTGGTGGGAACCTGCACTTGCTGCCGTTCGACCGGCATCCGGATTCCGACGGCCCCACGGTGTCGTGGAATCCACGCAACTGCTCCGGACTTCCGACGCCACGTGAGGACTAATTGGTCCCGGTCGCCGCTGCGGGCCGCCCCCGGCCGACGGACCCTGTCGACGCCAATGGTTGCAATCCGGGCAGCAATCCAGTCAGACTGATCAGAGCGGTTGACCGCCACAGCGGTTAGCTAGCTCTAGTCACAAGGAGCCAAGATGGACCGTCAAGAGAGCCCCTACCGCCCAACTCGCCGCGGAGCGATTCGCTACGGCACGGCTGCCGCGGCTGCGTCGCTTGCCTCATGTTCGGGCACTGCCGACACGGAGGCGCCCGATGCGTGGACACGCGCGGTGAATGGCAGAATCCGTCATTCCGTCTGCTTCTGGCCGTTCGAGAGCTCGGAGTGGGCATGGGACCTGGACACACTCGCGGGACACGCGGCCGATCTCGGGGCGCTGAGCGTCGAATTGCTCAGCCCGGAGCAGTGGCCCACGGTCTGGACGCACGGGCTGACCTGCGCGATTGCCAGCAATGGGGTAGAAGGCCCTCCATTCATGCGGGGCCTCAACAACCCGCGGTACCAACAAATGGCCATCGATGCGACGATGGCGGTGATGGACGCGTGCGCCGAGCAAGACATCCCGAGCGTGATCGCGTTCAACGGCTACAAGTGGAACGATGCCGAAGATCCGCAGAGCGGTGAGATCTCTCTCGAAGAGGGTGCCCGCAACACTGTCGAGGGGCTGAAGCAACTGGCCGCCTACGGGGAGGAGAAGGGGGTCACCGTTTGCTTGGAGATGCTCAACACACGCGACGACACGCATCCCATGAAGGGCCACCCGGGCTATCAGGGCGACGACATCGACTACTGCGCCGACATCATCCGCGAGGTGAACTCGCCGCGAGCGAAACTGCTGTTCGACATCTACCACGTCCAGATCATGAACGGCGACGTGATTCGGCGGATACGACAGCTTGGAGACCTGATCGGGCACATCCACACTGCCGGCAACCCCGGCAGGAACGAACTGCACCTAATGCAGGAGATCCACTATCCGTCGGTGATGGAGGCGCTCGTGGAGATCGGGTACGAGGGCTATGTCGGACACGAGTTCATTCCCACTCTTGACCCGCTGGATTCGCTGGCGCACGCCGTCAGGCTCTGCGACGTGTAGGCTCAAGAACAACGCAACCCTGACCCTTTCGAGCCACGCAGCGGCGCTCAGATTATGATCAGGGATCCAAGGCAGGTCGCGGATGGCAAGACGGGCGAGGGCGGGCATCTTAGGGTTTACGGGCTACAGCGGTGCGGAACTGGTCCGCATCCTGAAGGCACATCCGCATGCGGAGCCCGTGCTGCTGGAGCATCGGGCCGTTTCGGACTCCGAGCTGCCCGTAGGCGAGAACACGTCGCGCATTCCATTCGACACTTCGGCGATGGAGGGGGAAGGGCTCGACGTCGTATTCCTTGCTACGTCGCTGGAGGTCGCCATGGAGGCCGTCCCCCGGATCCTTGATGCTGGCATTCGGTGCGTCGATCTCAGCGCGGCGTTCCGCCTTCGATCAGTTTCTGACTACCGTCGCTGGTACGGCGTCGAGCATAGCTGCCCCGAACTGCTGGGCGAGGCTTCGTACGGCCTGCCAGAGTTCTTCCGCGAGATGGTGCGCATCTCCCGGCTGGTTGCCAACCCCGGCTGCTACCCGACGGCTGCCAGCCTCTGCATTCGTCCGCTGATCGTGGCGGCGATCCTGGACCGACCTCCCGGCGTAATCTGCGACGCCAAGTCGGGCGTCAGCGGTGCCGGACGCAAGCCAAGCCTCAAGACCCACTTCTGTGAGGTGACCGAGAACTTCTCCGCGTACAGCGTGCTGAACCACCGCCATGTTCCAGAGATCCTATACACGACGGATCTGGACGAGAACGAGCTCGGATTCACAGCACAGCTTCTCCCTCTGCACCGAGGCATTTTGGAGACCATCTACGTGCGGACGGCCGAATCCATGGAATGGGAAGACCTGCACCGGATCTATGCGAAGGAGTACAGCGGCGAGCCATTTGTGCGCATCTTCCCAAAGGGGCGCCTCCCTGACCTGCGAGGCGTCCAAGGCACGAACTACTGCGACATCGGATTCCGGGTGGATCCCGAGAGCCGTCGGGTGGTCGTGGTGGCCGCAATCGATAACCTGGTGAAAGGGGCTGCCGGCCAGGCTGTGCAGAACATGAACTTGCAATTGGGATATCCCGAAACTGCCGGCCTGACCGGCGGTCGCGGCCAAGAATGAAGCTGCTGGTCAAGCTGGGCGGCACCCTGCTCGAGTCCACGAAAACACGCGGCGCCCTGGCCACGCAGATCTGTCGGCTTCGCGATGATGGTCATCAAGTCGTCGTCGTGCATGGTGGAGGCAAGCGCCTGAGCCGATACCTGGCTGGACTGGACCACAAAAGCGAGTTTCGTAACGGATTGCGCGTAACGCCGCCGGAGATCATGGACGCCGTTCTGCGGATACTGGCCGGTTCCGTGAACCGGCAGCTCGTCGCCGAGTTCCAAGACGCGGGGGCCAAGGCAGTGGGCCTGACCGGTATTGATTCCGGAACAGTGAAAGCCACCCAAATGTCCCCCGACCTGGGGCTGGTCGGCAGCGTCGAGGACGTGGACCCTGCCTTGCTGGAGCTGCTGGCCGAGCGCGGGTACCTGCCAGTTGTGGCCTGCGTTGCGGGCGGGGAGGGCTCTGCCATCTTCAACGTCAACGCTGACCAGATGGCTTCCGCTTGCGCTGGGGGACTGGGCGTCGACCTGCTGCTGTTCCTGACCGACGTCGGCGGTGTGCTCGACTCGCGGGGAGGACTGATACCACGCATCAATGCGACACAGGCAAACCGGCTCATCGAGGACGGGGTGGCAAAGGGCGGGATGGAGGCGAAACTGCGGGCCTCGACGGGTGCGCTGCGCTCCGGTGTGCAACGGGTCGTTATCGCCGACGGACGAGCTGACGCCATCGTCGGAAGGCTCGTGGCCGGGGAGCCAACCGGCACGGAACTCGTGCCGACGTAGAGCCCGAGTCTGAGCGGGGAACAGCAGCCCGAATCTCCCGGGAGAGCCTCAGCTCGTGGCCGCCGAGAAACTACCGTAGGCCTGCGCGAAAGCGTAGAGCGTCACGACACACAGAGCAACGGCCAGCCCTCGCCACAAGTCCTCGCGGCGCTTGTCGTGACCCGGCGTTCCGCAAACGTATGCAAGGCCGAAGCCAGCCAGCAGCCCGCCGAAGTGGGCGGCATTGTCGATCGCCGGGAACAGGAATCCGAAGATGGCGATGAATATGATCCAGCGCTTCCCTATGGCCTGGAGATGTGGGTTGAAGCTGATCCGGCCGTACGCGTACATAGCCCCTAGGAGCCCGCAGATCGACGCGGATGCGCCTATCGACAGCGAGGACGACCAGAAAGTGCTCGCAACGAATCCGCACGCCCCCGTGACGAGGTACAGGACTAAGAATCTAGCCGTTCCGAAGACTTCCTCTGCAACTGTGCCCAAGTTGAAGAGGGACATCGTGTTGAATGCAATGTGCATCAACCCGCCGTGCAGAAAGTTGGCCGTGATCAGCCGCCACCACTCGCCATGGAGCAGGATTGAAGGCCGGAACTTGCCGCCCAGCAAGTGGAGTACTGAGCCATCGATGCTCCCGAGCAGGTCGCTGCCGCCCGCCAAGCGTGCCGTCAGGATCCAAGAGACGGCGAACAAGCCGGCGTTGATAAGTAGGAGGATCGTCGTCGTGAACCCGATCTGCCCCCCACTGCGCTTTGAGCGCTCCTCTCGCAAGAGTCGCTTGCCCGCGCTGACCGGCAGGTCGTTCCCGCAATAGTCACACGACTTCGCTTGGCTGTCAACGAATGCCCGGCAGTGCGGGCACATCCGAGGCTTCGACATTAGAGACCTATCATCATTGTGCCGCCATAGCGGCGAACGCAAGCACGGCCGTCGCGCGCGGGCACGCTCGGCGGTCGCCAGCGCCCATGGCCGGCCATGTGCTAGGCTCTCGCATCAAGCGGCTAGGGCGAGCTCCAGCTTCGGTCGGGTGCGCGCTGCAGTGGTTGGCCAGGCGAGCTGCCCTTCGCGGTCACAACCCGTTAGAGCGAGCCAGAGCGACTCCCAGCCGCCATTGAGGAGCCGTCAAGATACACACAATGCAAGCGAACTTCGTTATCGGGATCGACCTTGGCGGCACTAAAGTAGCCGCCGCGGCGTTCGCAATGGACGGCGCGCGCCTTGGCAAGGTGGCCAAGCTCCCAACGATGGCTCGCATGCGGCGGGCCGTGACGCTGATGAACATTCGGCGTGTAGTGAAGCAAGCAAAGATCGAGGCCGGTGTGGAAGGGCCCCCGAACGTCGTCGGCATGGGCAGTTCGGGGCCTCTTGATCTCAAGAACCAGATTATCTGCGACGAGGACTCCCTGCCGAACCTGGCTGGCTTCGACATGGGAGCGTTCTGCCAACGTGAGATCGGAGCCCCGTTGGCCTTGGAGAACGACGCAGCCTGCTTCACGCTCGGCGAGGCGGTGCGGGGCGCCGGTCTCGGCCAAGACTCGGTGCTGGGCGTGACGCTCGGTACGGGATTCGGGTGCGGGATTGTGATCCAGGGCAAGGTCTACTCCGGTGCGACCAACAATGCAGGAGAGGTAGCCTACTGCCGGGTAGGGCCCCTGACCTACGACGAGGTCGGGTCCGGAGAGCGGGTCAAGGAGCTGTACAAGTCGAGCCTTGGCGGGGGAAGCCATGCCCCAACGGCGCGGGAGATCGGTGACCTAGCTGAAGGCGGGGACCGGGACGCAATAGGCGCGTGGCAGGCATACGGGAAGGGTGTTGGCACGGCGATTGGGGCGGTTTGTAGTGTGCTGGATCCCTCGGTCGTGGTGATCGGGGGGTCCGTCGCCAAGCGCCTAGACCTGTTTGGAAGTGCCCTGGCAGCATCGGCGAGGCAGGTGCTCCTGGGAGCGGCCGCCGAACGATTCGAGGTCCGGCCCTCCGCGCTGGGCGACGCCGCTGGGGTCACGGGAGCGGCTGCACTCGCGCTCATGTGACCAGCCTCCCGGCCCCGGGTTGGCGCCGGGTATACTCAATAGACGGAGCGAGCAATGGCTAAGCACAGCAGTGAAGGGAATGTCGCCTGGTTCATCGCGGGACTGACCGTAGGGTTCGCCAGTGCCCTGCTGTTGGCCCCGAGGTCGGGCGAGCAGACCCGAAGGTCCCTTGCGGACGCTGTCGATAAGGGCCGCGAATTCGCTGCCGACAAGCGTAGGCAGGCCACCGAGTTTGGGCGGGAGCTGTACCAGCAAGGCCGCGAGTTCGTGGACGAGATCAGCGTCCCGGGACGCACGGCAGAGGCCGAGGCCTCCGCCGAGGCCGGCGAACCGGAAGAGGCACAGGCCTGACCAGAGGCGCATTCCGAACGGTTCCGGCGCTCGGGATTGACGAGAGAACCCCGCAGTTGGGTTATGGTGATGGAGTCGGGGCGTAGCGCAGGCTGGTAGCGCGCTTGCTTCGGGAGCAAGAGGTCCCGAGTTCAAATCTCGGCGCCCCGACCATCCTTCACAGGCCGGTTGGCACTCTGGATGAGCGGCTTGCCCGCGCGGTCTTGCGACTGTCCCAGCGCGGTGAGGCACGATCTTCGGGCGAACCCGGCCCAAAACAGCGACCGCAGCGGCAAACGTCGCCCACAGGCCGCTGCGACTCGAGGGCTCAAGGGGCCGGGGATCTCAGAAGCCTGTGATTGGGTCTCGCGTGAGAGTGCAGCCAGCCCTTGACGCCGGCCCCTAATGCTCGCTATCTTGCCCATATGACTCGCAAGCAATTCCTCGCGGCACCGCTGCTGGCCCCGGTGGCCGCAGCCTCCGCAGCCACTGGCACCAAGCCGCGGCGAATCAACCGCGCCATCGAGCTCCTCGAGGACGGCCACATGATCTTCTACACAGGAGGCCGAGGTGGCTACGACGAGGGAAAGCAACTCGCCGGAACAGCGTACGACTACATCAACTACGAGATGGAGCACGGCTCTTTGGACTTCACTGCGCTGAGAGGGTTCATGAAGGGGCTGGTGGACGGAGGCCCCACTCGGAGCGGGCACCGCACACCGGCGGTGATCGCCACGCTGCCCGTGCTCGGAATCGACGAGGTCCACATGCGCGCGAACTTCTGGGTCGTCCAGCAGACTCTGCTCTGCGGGGTGCACGGCATCCTTCTGTGCCACGCCCGCGAACCCGATGCCGTCAAGTGGATGGTGCGCGCCGCTCGCTACCCCAACGCCAAGCCGGTCGTTCCCGAACTCGGAGAAGGATTGCTGGGCAACGGCAGCCAAGGCTACCCCGCCGAGATTTGGGGAGTGTCCCGCGGAGAATACCAGCGCAAGGCGGATCCGTGGCCGCTCAACCCGGATGGCGAGTTCCTGCTGGGACTCAAGATCGAGGACAGGTATGCCTTGGAGAATGCCGAGAAGGTCGCTGCCGTGCCGGGAATCGGGTTCGCGGAATGGGGGCCTGGCGACATGGGGCTGTCGTTGGACCTTCCGGACGGGCACGGGCCAAACCGCCTACTGCACCCTCGCATGCGCGAGGCTCGCTCCAAGGTGCTTAACGCCTGCAAGCAGAACAAGCTTGCCTTCCTGAACACGGTCCGGGAGAACGACGTGACGCAGATGTACGAAGAAGGCGTTCGGATTGGTGCTGGAGCAAGCGAGGCGACCATGGCCAAGGGCCGCAGGCACACAGGCCGCACCATGCCGTGGTGAAGAACGCCCCGTTGGGGGCGGCCGCCCTCGCGCTAGGCCTGGCCACCTGCGGCACGCACGACGGACAGCTAGACCTGCGGCTGGGACACGTAGCGTCACCCGGCTCGCTGACGGCGCTTTCCGCGGACGAGTTCGCCCGCCGGGCGAACGAGCGGCTTGGTGGGCTCGGGCAGGTGACCGTCTACGGTTCCAGCCAGCTAGGCGACGACGAGACCCTGCTGATCAAGCTCAAGCTCGGCACGGTGGACTTTTCAGTGCCGTCGACAATCATGTCGTCGGCGGTCGAGTCGTTCGGAATCTTCGAGATGCCCTATCTCGTCCGGGACCGCGCCCACATGGCTCGCATCGAAGAGGCCGTCGTATGGCCGCGTTTGGCCCCGGACGCGGCCGCGCGGGGTTTTGAGCTGCTGGCTGTATGGGAGAACGGCTTCCGACACATAACCAACGACGCCCGCCCGATCATTCGGCCCGCGGACCTTCGCGGAATCAAGCTGCGCACTCCACGCGGGCGATGGAGGGTACGTCTGTTCCAGACTTTCGGTGCAAACCCCACGCCGATGTCGCTGGCCGAGACGTTCATTGCCCTGCAGACCGGCGTGATCGACGGGCAGGAGAACCCCCTGAGCCAGATTCATAGCCAGCGCTTCCACGAGGTGCAGCAGTTCCTCACCCTGTCCGGGCACGTCTACACCCCCGCCTACCTCTTGGCGGGCCGTGACCGCTGGCAGGCGCTGCCGCGGCCCGTCCGCGACCTCCTTCGGACCACCGCGCAGGAAGTGCAGTCGTTTGTGTACGAGAGGGCCGCAGTCTTGGACAGCGACCTGCTGGCGAGCCTGCGCTCGTCGGGTATCGCCGTCAACGAGTGCGACCGCGACTCGTTCCTTCGGGTCGGGGAACCGCTGTTGGAAGAGTTCTCGCGGCATGTTCCGGAGGGCAGGGAACTGATCGCCACCGCCCTCGGCCTCGCCTCGCAGGGGCCGTAACCCGGGGAACGTTGTGCTGACACGCCTGCGCTCCGCATTGGCCCACCTACTGGAGGGCGTAGTGATCGGCATCACGCTCTCCCTCGCCGTGCTCGTCGTCGCGGGCGTGGCGAGCCGCAAGGCAGGTTTCTCGCTTGTCTGGTACGACGAAGTCGCCGCGATCTTGCTGGCTTGGCTGACGTACTACGGCGCCGGCCTTGCGGCGATCCGGCGGGCCCACCTTGGCCTGCCCAACCTAGTCCAAGCGGCTCCGCGCAATGCTCAACGCGTCTTCTTCTGGCTGCGCGAGACAGTTGTGATCGCATTCTTCGCACTCGTGGCGTGGATGGGCTGGGAGCTTCTGACGGCCTTGGGCGGCACCTTCCTCGTCAGCTTGCCATGGCTGCCTTCCGCGGTGGTCTACTCGGCCGTTCCGATCGGAGCCGTTCTCTTTATCGCGGCCGAAGTCTGCGCCTGTGCCGAAGTGTGGAAGGAGCGAACCGAGGGATGACCCTGTTCTGGGTCGTGGTGGGCCTCCTCGCTCTGATCCTCGCCGACGTTCCGATTGCGGTCGCCCTCGGCTGCGCTTCGGTGGCAGCGATGGTGCTCGAGACGGGCGCCCGAGACCTGCCGAACGTGCCCTTGACCCTTTTCGACGGCTCAGTGAAGTTCTCGCTCATTGCCGTACCACTGTTCATCCTGGCAGGCGCGGTGATGAACGCGTGCGGGATCTCACGACGGCTGATCGCGCTGACCTCTGCGCTGATCGGATTCGTCAGGGGTGGACTGGCAATGGTGACGATCGGGACATCCCTGTTCTTTGCCGAGATCTCTGGGTCGGCAGTTGCGGATGTGGCGGCCCTCGGTTCAGTGCTGATCCCTTCGATGAAGAAGGCGGGCTACAGCAAGGAGTTCGCCGCAGCCGTCTCTTCCTCGGCATCCACGCTGGCGATCATCATTCCGCCCTCGATCCCGATGATCCTCTACGCAGTGATGGCCGGCGCGTCAGTGGTCGAGATGTTCGTAGCAGGCATCATCCCGGGCCTGTTAGGCGGCCTGCTGCTGATGGTGGTCGCGTACAGGATGGCAATCCGGCGTGGCTTTCCGGCGGACGCGGCTTTCGCTTGGGCACGCGTGCGGAGCACATTCCGCGATGCCGTCTGGGCGCTGCTTCTCCCGGTGATCATTCTGGGCGGGATCTTCTCGGGATGGGTGACGGCCACCGAGGGCGCCGGCCTCGCTGTGGTGGCCGCCACGGTGATTGGGGCCGGAGTGTACCGGGAACTGGATTGGAAGGCGCTGCGCCGGGCGATCGTCGAGGGAGGCATCCAGACGGCGGTGGTGATGCTTCTGGTTTCCACCTCCGCGCTGCTAGGCGAGTACCTGACATCCGCCCAAGTGCCCCAGCGGTTCGCGGCCCAGCTGCTGGCCTTCACGGACAGCCAGTGGGCCGTGCTGCTCCTGCTGAACTTCTTCTTCCTTGGCATCGGGCTCTTCTTGCACTCCGCTGCCGCGATCATCCTAGTCGTTCCGATTGTCATGCCGCTCGTCCAGCAAGCGGGGATTGACCCCGTCCACTTCGGCCTCGTCTTGGCGCTCAATCTCGGCATCGGCCAGCAGACTCCGCCCGTCGCCAGCGTACTGCTGACGGCCTGCTCCATCGCCAAAGCCCAAGTCTGGGATGTCAGCCGGGTCAACGTCGCATTTGTGGGAGTGCTCCTGGCTGTCCTTCTGCTCGTGACCTATATTCCGGCGATCCCCATGGTTCTGGTCGAGTTCTTCTTCCGATAATCCCTGTCTTGCTTCCCAGCGGTGTGCCGCAACACGCAACAGGGGTCGGCCAAAAGGCCGAGCCTGCGCCGCGTGTCTTCCAATGCCGAAGATCGGCGGGCCACAGGGGTACGGCTCTTAGCGCAAAGACACCCGGGTCTTGGCGGGCGCCGACGCGAGGGGCGCGGGCGTTTCCGGGCAGAGAATGCGCCGATCGCCCTGATATGTCATGGCCAAGCGAGTGAAGCTACCGCCCCGCATGGCAGCGGGTCAATCGAAATGGCACGTCACGTCGTCTTTCCGAGCCCTCAATTGTGGCACTGCACGCAGGCCTTCTCCTGAGGCAGGACTAGCAGCTTCGTCTCCGCCGATCCGTGGGCATCGTGGCACATGCCGCAGCTTGCAAGCTCGTGAGGCGGATGGCTATGCACTTGGATGAAAGCCTCCTCGGCGTGGCAGGACTGGCAGCCTCCGCTGAACCGGAATCGGCCGCGCCGGCTGACCCCGTGGCAATGAGCGCACGCAATGGAGGCCGGCGGATGGCTTACGTACGGGCGCGGGCCACCATCAGGCTGCTCCTCGCCCGTGAAGAATGAGACGTCGATCCGGCCGTCGGGCGACTCCAGAACCAGTACGTGGTGGCCGGGCCGGGCCGAGAAGCGCGCGCTGAGGAC
>JAJDWM010000558.1 GCA_022825595.1 Bryobacterales bacterium
ACCGCGCCAATCGTGTCAAGTTCCCCACCGCGAGGGGGCAGTACGACGGCCGGTTTGCTACAGCGTCGCCGCCTCTTGGATGTCGCTCCAAAGGCAAGGGTGTTGGTGCGGAACTTCCGAGCACTTCGGCGGGAACGAGCGAGGCTACTGCTGTCTTGGGGGGAGGACCGCGGTCGACCTGATGGTCACGGCGTGATCTAAGAAGAGTTGCCGCGCTCACCGTACGAGCCGAGAGGGGCCCAAGGACACTTGCCGTACGGGAAGTAGACGGCGTTGCCCGAGCCGTGCCCATTGTTTCGCGTTTGAAAGTGCCCTTCATTTCGAAGGGCCACCTGTACAAAGTCGGTCAGGCATGGGCTCGTGCCTTCCCTCGCCTAGCATTGGTTACTTCCGCCAGAACCACGGCGTAACGGTAACGAGCAGCGTATAGAACTCTAGGCGGCCGGCAATCATGTCGAAGCACAGCACCCACTTGGCAATGGCTGGCAAGCCGGCGTAGTTGTCTGTCGGCCCGACTCCGGCGAGGGCTGGGCCGATGTTGAACATAGTCGCGGCCACCGCGGAGATCGCAGTGAACACGTCGACACCCACCGCGGCCAGCATAAGGCAGGACGCGAAGTTGACCACGAAGGCGAGGTAGACCAGATTGAGAAGGCTTTGGATCGACGGCTCCGGGATCACCGAGCCTCCAAGGCGCACCACGAATACTCCGTGGCGTTCGACCATGCGCTTGAACTCCCGGCCGACCACCTTAACCAGCACGAGCAGCCTCGAGACCTTCATCCCTCCCGCTGTAGAACCGGTACAGCCGCCGGTGAACATCAGCGCAAGCAGGAGAAGCTGGCCTAGGGGTGGCCATGCCTCAAAGTCGTCGGTTGCGAAGCCGGTGGTGGTGGTGATCGAGGAGACCTGAAAGACAGCGGTCCGCAGCGCCCTCTCGAGAGGATAGCCGCGCTCGAAGAGCAGCAGTGCAGCCTCGACGACGGTAGCCAACGCGACCAGGCCGAGAAAGTTCCGCAGTTCGTAGTCACGCAGCGCCGCAATCGGTCGCCGCTCGATCAGGGCACGGTAGTGCAGGATGAAGCTGCAGCCCCCCAGGATCATGAACAGCGTAGTGATGTATTCGATCGTGGAGCTGTCGAAGGCGCCAATGCTGGCCGTCCGCGTCGAGAAACCGCCCGTGGCCATGGTCGCGAACGCATGGGCGATCGCGTCGAAGGGCCCCATTCCGGCGACCGCCAGCAAACCGACCAGTAGGCCGGTAAGCGCAACGTAGATGCCCCAGAGCGAGCCCGCCGTCTCTGCGACGCGCGGGGACAGTTTCTCGGAGGATGCGCCGGAGAACTCGGCGCGGTACAGGTGCATCCCGCCGTGTCCGACCAACGGCAGGACGGCGATCACGAGGACGACGATGCCCATGCCGCCCAGCCACGAGGAGAGCGCGCGCCACAGCAGCAGCGGCCGCGACAGCCGCTCCACTTCGACGAGAATGGATGCGCCGGTCGTGGTCACCCCCGAAGCGGACTCAAATACTGCGTCCGTGAAGGTCTCGATTCCAGGAGCGAACAGGAACGGCAGGCCGCCAAAGACGGATGCGGCGAGCCACACAGCCACGGTGAGCAGGATGCCTTCTCGCTGCGTGAGTTCCCTCCGCGCCCTGCGGCAGCTTCCCGCTAGCACGCCGCCCGCTACCGCCGTGACTGCCACTGCCGCGGCCAGCGGCGCTAGGTCATCGCCGCCAGTGGCGATCGAGTACGCGCACGGGATCATCATCGCGCCCGCGAGCGCGATCAGGAACAGTCCGATGATCCGCCCGATCTGCTTCCAGCGGATCACCCGAACAGCCTGCGGCGCCCTGTTTTCGCCAGGAACTGGGACTCAATCTGGTGTACGGTGTCCGCCAGCGAAAAGATGATCACCCGGTCGCCCTCGCGGACGGTTGCCTCCCCGCGCGGCACTCTCACGTAGCCGTTGTCGCGCACGATCGCCCCCACGACCGCGCCGCGTGGCATGCGAATCTCACGCAACTTGCGGTTCACGATCCGCGAACCCGGCGACGCAATGAACTCCAGTGCCTCCGCCTCCTCCTCACGGAAGGTGGTGACCGACAGAAGGTGGGACTTGCGCACGAAGCCGAGGATCATGTCCACGGCGGTCAGGCGCTGACTGATGGCGGTGTTGATGCCCAGCCGCTGGACGATCGGCAGGTAATTGGTGCGGTTGATGAGCGCAACGATCTTGTGGGCTCCCAGGCGTCGGGCGAGCAGCGATGCGACAACGTTGGCGGCGTCGTCCTTGGTGAGCGCCAGGAAGGCATCGACGCCCTTGATGTTCTCCTCCTCGAGCGTCTGCTGGTCGGTCGGATCCCCCTGAACGACCACCGTTCTGGCCAAGATCCTCGAGATCAGCTGGCAGCGCGCCGCGTCCCGCTCGATGAGCTTGACATGGATGCCCCGGCGCTCGAGTTCCTGTGCCACCCAGATGCCGAGTTGCTTTCCGCCGACCACGACCACCCGCCGGAGCGTCCTCTTCTGCTGGATGCCCATGAACTCAAGGACGTCATCGATATCGTCCGAGGTTGTGCAGATGTAGAGGTGGTCGCCGGCCATGAGCTTCTGCGCCCCGTGGGGGATGATCACTTCCGGCCCGCGAAAGATCATCGAGATCATGCTGTTTTTGGGCGGCCCAGCTGCGTCGAGTTCTTCGACGGTCTTGCCGGCGTACCAGCTGTCTGCGTCGACGTTCATGCCGAACAGCTTGATCTTCCCGTCGGCAAAGTCCAGAATGTCCGAGACGCCCGGCAAGTGTAGGACGCGCATGATGCGGTCCATGATGGTCGTTTCCGGATGGATGATCCTGTCGACCCTCAGGCCGAGGTCCTGCAGCACTGCGTCCCAGTGGCGGAACTCGTGCGTGCGGACGCGGGCGACCTTGAAGCGCACGTTCGATCGCGCCTCGGCGATCATGCACCCGAGGAGGTTGACCTCGTCCGAGTCGGTCTCGGCGATGAACATCTCGGCCGAGCCTATGCCCGCCTTCTCCAGCGTGCGCACGCTCCCGCCGCTGCCGTTGACGATCTTGGCGTCGAGGTGTTCCTCAAGCTCGACGCAGCGCGCCGTATCTTTCTCGACGATCGTGACCTGATGGCCCTCGCCGATCAAGCGGGCAGCAATGAGGGCGGCACCTTGCCCCCCTCCCGTAAGCAGAATGCGCACGGAGCCTCGAGTCTGCAGACTGAGGTTATCACGTGCGTGCCCCCGTGTGGTTCAGCGACAGGGTCCGCCGTGACTCCGGCGGAGCAGACGGTGCCAAGCCTCGGCCGAGGCCAGTAGGGCTGCCTCCCCCGTGCACGCTGATGTCAGCTGCAGCCCCATAGGCAGCTGGTTCTCAGGCAGG
>JAJDWM010000499.1 GCA_022825595.1 Bryobacterales bacterium
CGGATCAATGGGCCATCCCCCCAAGAAGCGGGCCATCTCATGGAGCGACTCCCGCAGCGCCCCCGCGAAGCCCACGGCAAGCGAAGTTCGCGTGTGTCCCCTGTGTTGGCGGCAACCAAGCCCGGGTGCGCTGTGAAGATCACGCTGCCGCCCGATGACCACCAGCCGGGCTGAACTACGGTGAGACCTTCGACATACCCGTCGCCACTCCGGAGAAGGTTCGGCGGGCGTTCTTCAGCCGCGTCGTGGTGGAGCGCCAGAGGCTTTGCGAATAGCCACTTCCGGCATTGGAGTCAGCCATTGCGCTTCTTGAGAAGGGAGTCCACGGAGTACTCGCCAGATCCGTGCGCCCAAAGGTACAGGAAGACGAAGCAATACAGGGCCGCTAGCTCGCCCCTGTTCAGCAGTGGCCAGAAGCCGTCGCTCGCGTGGCTGATGAAGTAGGCTGCTGCCATCAGACCTGAACACAGGAATGCGGCCCAGCGGGTCTGGAAGCCAACCAGCACCAATGCGCCGCAGACCAGCTCGATCACCGCCGCGGTGGTCGGCATCAAACCTTCCCTGGGGCCGGCTCCTCCGAAGCCGAACAGCTTCTGGTAGCCGTGCGGCATGATCAGGAAGCCGGTCATGATCCGAAGCAGCGCATGGGTACAAGTTTGCCAATTCATAGCGATTCCTCCATAGGTTTGCTGACCCCGTCCGGACACGCCCTACAGTCCCAGCAGGCGGTCCACTCTCCCGCCCAAGTCTGCTAGGTAGGCCCGATCCCCGCCTCGCAGCTCGACGGTTGCCTCCGAAGTGTACCCAACATCGAGAAGGGCGGCTCGGACGGCCGGCCAGTCGACATCGCCCTCGCCGAGGTTCACGAATCCCAGACGGCGCGAGTAGTCCTTCAGGTGGACCTTCACGATCCGGCTGCCCAACTCCCTGATCCAATGCTCGGGAACACCGTAGTGCACGATGTTACCGACATCAAAGTAGGCTTGGACCAGCGGATGGTTGAACTCGTCGATGAACTGGCGGAAGTCTCGCGCTGTGAGAAGGAATTTGTTCCAGACCTCCTCGATGGCCAGCATCACATCGTGTTGCTCGGCGAGCGGAATGAGCTTACGGATCTCTGCTACCGAGCGTTCCCAAGCCTGCTCGTACGTCGTGTCTGAACGCACGACCGCCGGCACTAGCAGCACCGCGTCTGCCCCGTACATCTGTGCTTGGCTCAGGGACGCGCGAATGCCCTGAACGCAAGCCTCAACCTCACTGGGATCCGGGGATGAGAGCGGAGTGCGCCAGTGGGTCTGGTTCATCACCGAGTGGATTCGCAGCCCTGCGGCCTGGGCCGCGTCGTGGATCTCTTGCGCCTCAGTCTCCGTCTCGACGGCCCGTACCTCCATCGACTCGAAGCCCACTTCGACCGCAAGTTTGAAGCGGTCTACAAGGCTGAGGTCCATGGGGAGCATGCTGTCGAGGATGGCCCTCTCGATCCCCTCTCCAGCTGCCCTTAGGGGAAGTGCCGAGGCCAAGGCTGCCATCAGAAGTTCGCGGCGTCGCATTCCTCGTAGGGTCGGGCATTGTGCCCGGACATGTCAAGCCGTCCTCGCGCGGGCCCGGCTCAGAGCCGACCCTCCTATGCTTGCGACAATAGGGTCCGGCGAGGAACAAACTGTGTCTGCGATGTCTAGGCGATCTCTGGTCACAGGGGGGCTCGTGGCCGCCACCACCCTCGCGCAGGAACGGGCCGATCCGCCGAGGGTGGGACTCGTCGGTTTGGGGAATCGTAGCCGTCGGCATCTGGATGCGCTGTCAGAGGTGGGCGGTGTCCAAGTCGCAGCTCTCAGCGACATTCAGGCGGACCGCATGCGTTCGGCGGCCAACGGACCAGCCGCCGGTGCGGAACTCTACATCGATTACCGGGAACTGATCGCGGACCGGCGTGTGGAGGCAGTAGTCGTGGCGGTTCCGAACTATCTGCACGCCGAGGTGGCGATTGCTGCCATGCGGGCGGGCAAGCATGTGCTCGTTGAGAAGCCCATCGGAATCACCTACGAGGAGGCCCGAAGAGTGGCCGAGACTGCCCGCGAGACCGGCATGGTGCTGGCGGTCGGGATGCAGCGCTACTTCAACAACCACTACCGCGCGATCATCGATGCGGTGCGTTCGGGCGTCATAGGCGCGCCGCACATGTTCGTGCTTGACGAGTATCGCGGGGACTGGAATCCGCGGACATGGCGATGGACCGACCCCGATTCCGGCCGGTCTGTGCCTTGGCGCCACCGCAGGTCCTTGGCGGGGTCCAGCCTGCTGGAGTTCTCGATCCACTCCTACGCCTTCCTGTACGAAATGATCAACTCGCCGTTGACATATTGCGCCGCCACCGGCGGGGCGGTGCAATGGCCCGAGAGGACGACCGAGGACAATATCGCCGTCATTGCCGAGTTCGGGGACATTCGGCTCCAGCACGCCTTTTCGTGCTCAGCTCCGGGGGCACGGTGGAACCTGACCATCACGGGTGCCTCGGGTTCGCTGCAGTACGACTTCCGCGGCAAGGCCACCGTTCGCGTGCCGGGCGCTGCCGAAACAAACCTTCTCTCGGAGCCGACTCCGGCAGGGCAGGGAAGTCTGGAGGCACAGATGTACCAAGACTTCTTCCGTGCCGTACGGGAGCGGGACGAACCCTTGCTGAACGCGGAATTCTCGATCGAGGCCAGTAAGATCGCCTATGGCGCTTGGTTGAGCATCGACGAGCGGCGAATCGTCACCGACCGGGACTTCCTGTGACGGGCGGCCCGGTCACGGGCTGACGCCGACGCTCCACGCCGCCAGTTCTCCCGCCAGTTCCCCCAGCACTGCCGGAAATCTCTCGCCCACATTTCGCGTCTCCCCGAGGTCGGCGCTGAGATCGTAGAGTTCTGGCTGTTGCCCGGCGTGTCTCACGAGCTTCCAAGGGCCACGCCGTGCGGCAGACGAGGAGCGCATGCGCCAGAAGAGTGTGCGCGGAGCGAGGGGTTGCCGCAAGAACAGAGCTGGTGACAGGTCCGTCCCATCGAGGTGGGCACTGGACTCGATTCCCGCGAGTGCCGCGAAGGTTGGGTAAATGTCGAAAGTTGCTGCCAGCTGATCTGTGACGCCAGGCTCGATCCTGCCCGGCCACCTCGCTATTGCTGGCACGCGGTGCCCGCCCTCGTACATGTCGGTCTTCTGGCCGCGCAGCGGTCCGTTCTCCGAGATACTGTGGTAGCCGCCCTGATAGGTTCGATACCCCCCGTTGTCGGAAGTGAAGAGCACCAGCGTCTGGTCCGAGAGCCCGTTTGAATCGATGGCCGAGAGGATTTCTCCGACGCTGCCGTCCACAGATTCGACCATGCTGTTCACGTAGCCCGAGACGTCGAGCCCTGCGAGCTGCCCGAGCTTGGACAGATCATGGTAGTCGCCGCCCTCGACGCGGTACGCGGGATCCTCCGGGCCCTGCCACGGGAAGTGGATTGCCAGATGGGCAACGTAAAGGAAGAACGGCTCTTGCCGATTGGCCTCGATGAAGTCCACGCTGTGCGCTGTGATCAGATCAACGCTATAGCCGGATTCCATCTCAATCTCGGAATTGTGCCACCAATCCCGGCGCCCGGAACGGTCGATGTGCGAGTGATGGTCGCCATCTCCGCTGCCGAGCCCCCGAAATTCTGAAAATCCCTGGTCCGGTGGCATGTACGGAGGGTGATAACCGAGGTGCCACTTGCCGAACATGCCCGTGGCATAGCCTGCCTCGCCGAGCGCTTCCGCGATGGTGCGGGCCGAGTGGGGCAGGCCAATGTCGTAGTCATCGACACCCGAAAGCGCGCTCTCGAATTGCTCGCCGAACCTCTGTGGATAGCGCCCCGTCAGCAGTGCCGCGCGGGTCGGTGTGCACATGGGGCCGTTGGAGTGGAAGTCCGTGAAGCGCAATCCCTCGGCCGCCATGCGGTCCAGGTGCGGCGTCCGATTCCGATTGCTGCCGTAGGCCGCGATGTCCGCGTATCCGAGGTCATCGGCGAGGATCACGACAAAGTTAGGAAGGCGGGCGTTGTCGGTGGCGCACGCAGTCGAGAGGGAAGCCAAGGCCAAGACACAGCAGAAGCGCATGCTGGGCAGTGTATACGGTGCCGGCCCGCTCGTGCCTCCGGGCGACAGGTCGCTTCCAGAGCGGCGGAACTGAGAGGGAAGAGGCGATCCTCGCGATTCTGTATACTCTCGCAGTATTCTCGCAAGCGAGACATCCGGCTGGGATGAAGACCCAAGAACAGACTGCGAAGGGCCTGCCTGAGGCATTCGCAGAAGACCGCCTTTACCGTATCGCCCGCACGATCGGGGATTTTATCCCCGACGCCATGACCATGGCCATCATCCTGATGGTCCTGCTGGCCGGCGCGGCGCTGTTGATGGGAAACACCGTCCTCGAAGTGATGGATGCCTACTACGTCGGGCTGTGGATGCTGCTGCCCTTCACGATGCAGATGACCCTGATCCTCGTGCTTGGGTCAGCGCTAGCGTCGACGCGGTTCTTCGGGCGCATGATCCATGTGCTGTCTCGGCTGCCCCGAAGCGAGGGCCAGACGATCGCCCTGTCGATGGCGACAACCTGCTGCCTGGCGTACTGCTTTTGGGGCCTGAGCCTCGCCCTGGCCCCGCTGGTTGCAGTCAGCTATGCCCGCCAGTCCGAGCGCAAGGGCTTCCCAGTCGATTTCCCGTTCCTGCTGTCGTGCAACGCCGCCGCAGGGGCGATCTGGCAGTTCGGTTTCTCGGCGAGCGCTCCCTTGCTCATGAACACGCCCGGACATTTCTTGGAGGAAGAAACTGGGCTGATGCCGCTGTCCACGACGATCTGGGCACCCGCCACGATCGTCTTCTTGGGGATCTACCTCACGAGTGTGTTCATCCTTGCCAGACTGCTGATGCCCAAGACCGCCCGCCCGATATCCTTGTTTCCCGAGTCTAGGAAGTTAGCGGACGCTACGCTCGACGCGGCTGCCAAGCCGTCGGCCGTCCCTGTTCGGTCTGACCGGTTTGCCGAGCGACTGGAGGCCAGCAAGTGGCCCTGCGCCGTGCTGACCGCCAGCCTCATCGGCTGGCTCGCCTACCACTTCGGCGTAAAGGGAGGGGGACTGCAGCTCAATTCCCTGATCACCATCCTGCTGACGCTCGGGTTGCTCCTCCACGGGAGCGTGCTCAGTTTCACGCGGGCACTTCCCAGAGCGGTGGTCACCGCCTGGCCCGTCATTGTCCTCTACCACCTGTACGCGGGCGTTGCGGGCCTCCTTCAGCACACCTCGATCGGGTCTGACTTCGCCGAGTACTTCGCGTCGATCTCCACTGAGCACACCTTCCCGTTGTTCACACTCCTAGCCGCCGCCGTCGTCTCCGTCTTCGTGCCGTCCAGCGGCGGGCAGTGGGTGATTCAGGGCTTCATCACGACCAAGGCCTCCGTGGCTGTGGGAGTCACTGCCCAGCGGGGGCTGCTTGCGCTCAGCGTCGGCGACCATGTCGGCAATTTGGTCTCGCCCTTCTGGGCGGTGATCGCCGCCGGCATTGCCCGCATGGACTTCCGCACCTACATCGGATACAACTACATCTGGGTCCTCTTCTGGGTTGGCCTCGGAGCATTGTGTTTCACGTACCTGCCGGCCTGAGGCTTCCCATGCACCCGAGCTGGAAGCCGGGGCTCGCTGCACAGGCGCTCTCACGCGAGTGGAAAGGCGGCGGGATCCGTTCCTAGCCCGTCTCGTTATGAGACTCCGGCCAGCCCACGTCTGCCGGAGTTGGCTGGTGTTCTCCCGCGAAGTCTGAGCCTGCTTCCACTGGCGGCCGGACTGCTCGTCCGGGGGCTGGCGGACGACGGAACAGGGAAGGGTACTGAAGGCCGTCACCGGGTCTGCACTTCGCGGGGCGGGCAGACGTCCGTCCCGAGCCCGATCGGCCGGGAATGTTGACGGGCTTCAAGGGGTCGTGGATCGATCCACCGGAAGCCCGCGCGAGCCGGGCTCACAGCCTTGGATGGGCGTTGGATGGGGGCACGACCGCTAAAGTGGCGGAATTCACCCTCACAGTCGGCCGAATCTTGTGCAAACGCATAAATATGCCATAATGGTGCTATGAGGACCACTCTTGACTTGCCAGAGGAGCTCATGCTTGCGGTCAGGGTCCGCGCGGCCGAGAAGAACCGGAAACTCAAGGACGTGGTCGCCGAACTGCTTTGGCTGGGCCTAGCCTCGGCATCGGCGGCTAGGCCGGCCGTCCGCAACCGGGTTCGATTGCCGCTGGTGGAATGCGCGCAACCTGCCGTGCCCGGTCAGGAACTCACCCCGGATCGCGTTGCGACCGTCTTGGCGGATCGGGAGGCATCGGACCTTGCTGCTATGTGATTCCAACGTCTGGCTCGCTATGGTTCTGTCAGGCCACCAAAGCCACAGCGCGGCCGCGGAGTGGCTTGACACTGTCGACTCGCCGAATGCGGTCTGCTTCTGCAGGTCAACCCAGCGGTCCCTGCTTCGGCTGCTCACCACCGCGGCGGTCATGGGCCGATTCGGCAGCCCGCCCCTCACGGGCGCGCAGGCGTGGCAAGTCTACGCGCACCTCCTCACCGATGACCGAATCGCCCTGCAGGCCGAGGAGCCGCCCCGGCTGGAGGCTCGCTGGAAGGCGCTCACAGCGAACGACACAGCTTCGCCCAAAGCCTTGATGGATGCCTACCTCGCTGCCTTCGCACTTGCGGGAGGCCACACTCTCGTGACGACAGACAAGGCCTTCCGGGCGTTCGCGGGGCTGGATTTCGTCTTGATCGGGCGAGAGGGAAGTTGACGAGCACCTGAGAAAGAGCCAGCTAGCTGTCTGGAAGAGATCTCCGATCTGCGTCGGCGACAGTCGTACGACGCCTCGGTTAGTTCGCAGTGCGCCCGGCGGCGCGCAACTGGCCCAGCTGGCTTTGGAGCCTTATCGCACTGCCGGTGGACCATGCCTGCGCAACGTCGCACAGTTACGAGGTGGCTTGGGAGCTCGGCACGCCGAGGTAGCCGTGTCCGGTCACATGACTTAGGGCTCGCCGACGTGTCCGAGGACGCGTCGCCGAGGTTATCGTCTCCCGTCGGGCGATGGTCAGGGCCTGTGGTAGCCTTGCCAACATATGGGAGCTGAGAAGAAGGGCCAGATCTCGCGGAGAGGCTTTCTCGCAGGCTCGTCGTCGGCCGCTGCGGCGGGCACAGCGGCTGGATTGGGGGGCTGCTCGGCGGCGGTTACACCAGCCGTTTCGGGCGGCATTTGGGAACGTCCCCCCAACCAGCGGGACAAGGGCAATCGGCTGAACCTGATCTTCCTCAACACAGACACCTTCCGGGCCGACAATCTTCAGGCCTACGGCGGCAACGGACTCGTCCGCTGTCCACGTCTCGACACTTTCTCAGAAGATTGCGTCATCTTTGAGGACTGCTATCCCGAAGGCATGCCGACCATTCCTATCCGGCGTGTGCTCATGACCGGTCGGAGGATCGTGCCCTATCACTACTTCCACCAGCACGAGCCCGTGCAGACGCCAGGCTGGCACGAGCTCTACTACGAAGACCAGACCGTGTCCGAGACCCTCCTGGAGGCTGGCTACCAGACCGCTCTGTTCGCAGACATCCCGCACCTTCAGAGGCCCGGCAAGAACTTTCACCGCGGGTACAACTACTACGAATGGTCGCGCGGCCATGAGGTCGACTACTACGAGCAGGCCCCCGCAACGATCAGCGACGACGACATAGTGCCGATGCACTATCCCCGGGACTACTGGGCCCGCTGGTGCGAAATGGACCCCGGCCGCCCCGACTTCATGAGGCAGTTCTTGGCCAACCGTTCGCGGTACGAGAGCGAGTGCGAGGCAGTCATCGAGGTGACCGCGAAGAACGTGATCAACTGGCTGCGCCGCAACCACGACAAGACTCCGTTCTTCCTGCACTTGGAGGCGTTCGATCCCCATGAGCCATGGGATCCCCCGAAGCGTTTCCTTGACGAGTACATGCCGAATGCCAGCGGTCCGACTTGGTGGGAGCCGCCCTACTCGGATATCGAAGTGCCGCAGTCGGGCATCGACCGGCTGCGCGCGAACTACGCCGGCGAGTCCATGTGCGTCGACTATTGGATCGGCGAGATCCTCGCGGCAATCGAGGAGCTTGGCCTGTACGACAACTCCGTCGTGGCGTTCTTCTCCGACCACGGGTCTCTTCTCGGCGAACAGGGGGAGTTTCTCAAAGGAAACCGCCGGATCCGCCGGCAGGTGACCCACAACCCCTTCCTCGTGAGGCTACCCGGAAAAGAGAAGGCCGGAACGCGAGCTTCGGGCTTCATTCATCACCCCGACGTCATGCCGACTCTGTTCAGCCTTCTCGAGTTGGACCCGCCGCCGCGGGCGACCGGCAAGAATCTCTGGGGACTTGCGAGCGGCGAACCGAGCCCGCACGACGGCCTCGTACAAGCCTACGGCTGGATCGGCGCCATCCGCACCAAGGAGTGGCAGTTCTCGAAAGTGATCGATCGGGGGCGCCTCGGATTCGACTACGATCCCCAGCTTTACAACCGGGCCGACGATCCGGACGAACTCGACAACGTAGCGGCGGACCACCCGGATGTGGTGGCGGAACTGGGAGGGCAGATTGACGCGTACCTAGAGTCCGGCGCCGATCTGACAACGGGGCACTTCCACGCTCGCGAGGACTCTAGGCCTGCCCCGGCAATGTCATGACAGCGTGCGGTCGGTGGACAGCAGTAAGAATGGAGGCCACAGAATGAGGCGAACCGATGCTTCCCACTACCATCCGCAGGTGCTGCGGCTCTTTGATGCGTACGTGCACGGCGCGCTGAGTCGACGCGCCTTCTTGGACAAGGCCGCTCCGTTCACGGCCGGAACAAGCGCAGCGGCCGTGCTGGCCAGCCTCAGTCCGGACTACGCGCTTGCGGAGCAGGTGTCCCCCGACGATGCCCGGATCCGGACGGAACGGGTCGAATACGAGTCCCCGGATGGACACGGCACGATCAACGCCTACATAGCGCGTCCGGCGTCCGGCCCCGCGAAGCTGCCTGGTGTGGTAGTGGTCCACGAGAACCGAGGGCTCAATCCGTACATCGAGGATGTCGTTAGAAGGCTCGGCGTGGCGGGATACTTGGCGCTTGGCCCGGACGGACTTACGCCGAAGGGAGGATACCCCGGCAATGACGACGATGGGAGGCGACTGCAGGCCGAACTCGACCGCGACAAGCTGGTCAACGACTTTGCTGCGGCTGTTGCCCACCTTCAGGGCCACTCGGCGTGCACGGGCAAGGTCGGCGTGGTGGGTTTCTGCTTCGGCGGGTTCGTTGTGAACGCGCTTGCGGTGCGCATTCCGGACTTGGCGGCTGGGGTCGCGTTCTACGGCAGGCAGCCGCCGGCGGACGCCGTACCCCGCATCCAGGCACCGCTGCTTCTGCACTATGCCGAGCTGGACCGTCGAATCAATGCCGGCTGGCCTCCGTTCGAGGAGGCGCTGCGCGCAAACGGAAAAAGCTATGAGGCGCACATGTATCCGGGCGCCAACCACGGATTCCACAACGACACTACGCCGCGCTTCGACGAAGCTGCGGCTACGCTGGCTTGGGAGCGGTCATTGGATTTCTTCGCGGCCAACCTGCGCTGATTCGGGGAGATCTTCCTCAGTCCCGCACAGCCTTGGTCGCCCCTTGGCGGGTCGGGGCGCTGGTACACTGGGCTTCGGCTGGGAATGCGATCCGCGAACCGTCCTGCCCTGTGCTGTGTTTCCTTCCTCCTCGCCGCCGCCGCGTCGTTAGGGGCCGACACCGAGGGACTTGATCATTTCGAGCGGTACGTGCGCCCGCTGCTGGTCGAGAACTGCTTCGTCTGCCACGGGGCGGGCACACCCGAACCCCAAGGCGGTCTGCGACTGGATTCGCGGGAAGCGATCCTTGCGGGAGGGAAGACAGGCCCGGCGGTCATTCCTGGGCGACCGGGCGAAAGCCGCCTTCTGCAGGTCCTCACGGCGGACTCGGGCGTCCGCATGCCTCCCACTGGGAGGTTGCCAGACGCGCAGGTGGCCCACATCGCGGAGTGGATCCGGATGGGGATTCCGTTCCCCGGGGCTCCCGCATCCGACGAGGCTCCAGCCGCCCTTGATGGGGAGGGGCTTTGGTCGCTCCATCCCCCTGTTAAGGCAGAGCCTCCGCCATCCGAGGGGGGGTGGGCGCGCACAGCCATTGACCGTTTCATCGAAGCCCGCTTGGGCGCGCACGGTCTGAAGCCTTCGCCTGAGGCGTCTCCGGGCACTCTCCTGCGCCGGTTGCATCTCGATCTCACAGGCATCCCTCCCAGCCGGTCGCAGATTGAGGGGTTCGCGGCGGACTCAGGAAGATCGGCCTACGAAGCCCGGGTCGACGCTCTCTTGGAGTCGAATCGGTTCGGGGAACGCTGGGCGCGTCACTGGCTCGACGTGGCCCGCTATTCGGACGAGGGCTCTCAGGCGCGTCCCTTCCCAATTGCGTGGACGTACCGCGACTGGGTGATCAGCGCCTTCAACGACGACATGCCCTACGACAGGTTCGTGATGCTGCAGATCGCGGCGGACCTGCTCGGCGCGGACCGCCGGCACCTCGCGGCGCTCGGATTGCTGACAGTCGGGCTTAACGGTCCGCGGCCCACGGACGTACCCGAAAACGTGGACGACCGGATCGACGTGATCACTCGAGGCTTCCTCGGGCTGAGCGTGTCTTGCGCCCGCTGCCACGACCACAAGTTCGATCCGATCCCCCAAGTGGACTACTACTCGCTCTACGGTGTCCTGCTCAATGCGCCGGTCTCAGTCGATCCCGTGCCCATCGATGCCGCCGGGGAACGGCCCGACAGCTCCTTCTTCGGAGCCAAGCTCGCCATGAGGCGCGAGTGGCTTGACACGTACCGGCGGCAGCGGCTCGAAGACCACCTGCGCGAGTTCCGCAAGCCCGAAGTGCTTGCCCGGTACCTTGATGCCGCCTGGCAGGGGCGCGGCATGTCGAACCGGCAGCTTGAGCAGCTGTCAAAGGAGCGAAGCCTGAACCTCTACCTGCTCGAGCGCTGGCGTGCCTACCTGTCGGGTCTCGTCGGCCCGTCGATCGCCGCCTTCCGTGGGCTGGACGACCCCGGAGGCGCCGACCGCATCGGCCGCCGCATTGCCGAGGCGGACAGCCCGTACCGCTGGCCCGATCCCGAGCGCGAGGCATTGCGCCTCGCCCTGCGCGGCACTGGCTCGCCAACCGACGTTCCGCTGGAGGATTTCTGGTGGGTGCAAAACGAGGGCGACAGCAACGTGATGAAGGCCCTCAGGTGGCAGTACCACAACGTGATGTTCGACTGGAGCCTACGTGGCGGGCCAAGGCACGCGAGCGTCGTCCGCGAGCCCGCCAAGCTGCTACCGGCACACGTCTTCGTGCGGGGCAACCAGCACGACAAGGGTCCCGAGGTGCCTAGGCAGTTCCTGTCGGCACTTCCGGGCCACGAACCCTTCCGGTCCGGTAGCGGGCGGTTGGAGCTGGCTCAGGCAATCGCGTCGCCCCAGAACCCACTCACCGCGCGGGTCATGGTCAACCGGGTGTGGGGTCGCTTGTTTGGCGAAGGTATCGTAAGGACGCCCAGCGACTTCGGTCGGCGAGGCGACCGTCCTTCGCATCCGGAGCTGCTCGATTACCTCACCGACGAGTTCATTGCGGGCGGATGGTCCATCAAGGGGCTCGTCAAGCGGATCGTGATGTCGAGGGCCTACCGGCAGGAAAGTCGCGCGAATTTGGCCGGCGCGGCCGAGGATCCCGCCAATCGGCTCTTGTGGCGGCAGAACCGCTTCCGTCTGGACTTTGAGGCGCTGCGCGACTCCATGCTATTCGTCGCGGGAGGGCTGGACGATTCCAGTGGGGGCCCTCCGTTCGACCTCCGCGCCGTACCGTCCTCGGGCCGCAGGACTGTGTATGCGTACGTCTCCAGAGAGCAGCCGTCGGCACTGATGCGTACCTTTGACTTCTCGAACCCCGAGGAACACACGCCGCGGAGGCAGGTCACGACCGTCCCGCAGCAGGCCCTATTCCTCATGAACGGAGGTTTTGTCGCTGAGCAGGCCAGGGCTTTGGCGGACTCATGTGACTTCGCCCCCGAGTGCGTCGAGCGGATTCACTGGCAGGTCTTGGGGCGACAGCCCACTGCCGCAGAGCGGAGCGCTGCCCAAGAGTTTCTCGCCCGAGCGGCAGCGGAACCGACCCCGCACCCGGCGCCGCCGCGGTCGGCGTGGTCGCATGGCACGGCGCGGATCGATCCCGCCGCCGGTGCCGCCGCCGGCTTTCGGGAATTCCGGTACAGGGTGGGTGATCGCCTCCAAGCGTCCCAGATGCGCGCCACTGCGGGGTTTGGGAGTGCGAGCATCACGGCCGAAGGCGGGTACCCTGGCGACGGCCTCGATGCTGCTACAGTCCGGCGCTGGACCGCGCCGGGAGCGATGCGCGTGTCCGTGAAGGGCACACTGAGCCACGCGCTCGGCTCTCAGGGGCGGCGGTTCGACTATTCCAACGGGGTTCGCGGCTGGCTGATCTCGAGCCGCCAGGGTCTGCTGGGCAGTTGGTCCGTCCGAGGCGCGAAAGCCGAAACATCTTTCCAGGACTTGCACGTCGCGGATGGCGAATGGTTCGACTTCGCAGTAGACTCTAGGGGGGACTACGAGTCGGACGCATTCAGTTGGGCTCCCGTCGTCGAGGAGCTTGGGAAGTTTTCCCCGAGCGGATCAGGCGCTCAGCTCAGGGAATGGAGTGCGAAGGACGGCTTTCCCGAGCCTTGGGAGTCGTCCCTCAGCCCGCTTCAGCAGTATGCGCAGACTCTGCTGATGACGAATGAATTCGCATTTAGGGAATAGGTGGCGGCCGTGGCTGAACGGTTGACGCGAGAGCCTCATCCGCCCAGCGCCTTCCTCCGCATACGGTCACCTTGGTCGCCAGCACTGCTCTCTTGCTTGCTGTGCCTGTCGGCGGCGGCTCGAAGCGACGCGCAAGACAGTGATGCTAGGGCCGCCTTCAGCGTGGTTGCCGAGCGCTACTGCACCGCCTGCCACGGTCCCGCCGCCGCGACTGCAGGTCTCGACTTGACCGACCTCGCTGCTTCGCCCATTCCCTCGAACTCTGAACGTTGGGAGCAGGTAGTCAAGAAGCTGCGAGGGCGGCAGATGCCGCCCAAGGGAATTCCCCGGCCCGACGACAGCACGTACCGCAGGCTTGTGGCGGGCCTGTCGGGCGCGTTGGACGAGGCAGCCGCGCAGGATCCGAAACCGGGACGGACGGATGCCTTCCGGAGGCTGAACCGCACCGAGTACCGGAACGCCATAAGGGACTTGCTGGCCATGGACGTGCGGGTGGAGTCCCTCTTGCCCGCCGACGAAGCAAGTCACGGCTTTGACAACATTACCGTGGCAGACCTGCCCCCACTCCTGTTGGAACGCTATGTGTCCGCAGCCGAGAGGATTAGCAGGATCGCCGTGGGCCGCGCCGGAGCCGTGCCCGATGCGACAACAGTTCGGGTGCCGCCGGACCTGACGCAGGAAGGGCACATCCCAGGGTTGCCGATCGGCACGCGCGGGGGAACAGTTGTTCGGCACACTTTCCCAGCAACGGGCGAATACGAGATCACTGCACGACTGGCACGCGATCGCGACGAGGATGTCGAGGGACTGACCCGTCCCCACGAGATGGAGTTCCTGATCGACGGCCGACGCGTGGCCCTCTTCGATGTCAAGCCCGCGCCGAGAGGGAACGACGAGCGCAACGTAGACAAGCACCTGCGCAAGCGCCTGTCCGTGACGGCAGGTGAGCGTGACGTTGCAGTGACGTTCCTGAAGGACTCTTCCGCTCTCTTGGAGACGCAGCGGCAGCCCTATCTCGCGCGGTTCAACTACTACCGGCATCCGCGCACGCAGCCAGCCGTCTACTCGGTGACGATTGTCGGGCCCTTTGCGGCGCAGCGCCCGGGACGCACCGCAAGCCGCGATCGGATCTTCACCTGCCGCCCGCAGGCGCCGTCGCTCGAGGAGCCCTGCGCGCGCGAGATCATCGCCCGCCTTGCGCGGCGGGCCTACCGAAGGCCCGTAGAGCCGGCTGACCTCGCCGGGCCGCTGCGGTTCTTCAATGCGGGGAGGGAACAGGGTGGTTTCGAGGCCGGGATCGAGCGCTCGCTCGCCGCGATCCTAGTTAGCCCGCATTTCCTGTTCCGAGTCGAACGTCAGCCCGAGCGCGCGGCAACCGGCGAAGCCTATCGGCTGGATGCTTGGGAGCTTGCATCGAGGCTGTCCTTCTTCATATGGAGCAGTCTCCCCGACGAGCAACTGCTGTCGGCCGCAGAGTCCGGACACCTGTTGGACGATGGTGAGCTTGAGAGGCACGTCCGCAGGATGCTTCAGGATCCGCGGTCTGACTCACTGGTCACCAACTTCGCTGCCCAGTGGCTGCACATACGCAACCTGGACTCAATTCGGCCCGACATGCGCCGCTTCCCTGACTTTGACCACAACCTCCGCCTGGCCTTCCGCGAAGAGACGGAGCGGCTGTTGGCGAGCGTTATCCGGGAAGATCGCAGCATTCTGGACCTGCTTCGGCCCGGTTTCACCCACCTCAACGAGAGGTTGGCCAAGCACTACGGGTTCCGCGACGTCTACGGCAGCCACTTTCGCCGCGTAGCTCTCGCGAGCGACAGCGTCCGAGGCGGACTCCTGCGGCATGGGAGTGTGCTGACCGTCACTTCGTACGCCACGCGCACCTCACCGGTCATCCGCGGCAAGTGGATCTTGGAGAACATCCTCGGGATGCCTCCGCCACCCCCGCCCGAGAATGTGCCGGAGCTCAAGGAAACCACCGCCAGCGGCAAGCTCTCTGTCCGCCAGAGGTTGGCTGAGCACCGCGCGGATCCGGCCTGCGCCGGCTGCCACGCACCGATGGACCCGCTGGGCTTCGCGCTCGAGAACTACGACGCGGTGGGCCGCTGGCGGGACTTCGACGGCGACGGTCCGATCGATCCCAGCGCGGAACTCGTCGACGGCACCTTGGTCGACGGGGCCGAGGGATTGGAGCGCGCGCTTCTCGAGCGGCCCGAACTGTTCGCCATCGCCCTGACCGAAAAGCTCCTGACTTTTGCATTGGGCCGGGGAGTGGAGCCCTACGACGCACCGGCGGTCCGCGGCATCGTTGAGGATGCGGCCGCTGGCGGTTACCGCTTTTCTTCGCTTATCCTAGGCATAGCCCGAAGCGTTCCGTTCCGGATGAGGGAGACACGATGATCATTCGAAAGCTCGCACTGCCGAGACGAACATTCCTGCGAGGCAGTGGGGCCAGTTTGGCGCTGCCATTGCTCGATGCGATGGTTCCATCCATGACGGCGCAGGCTCGGACACCCGCCAGAGCTCCGCGCCGGCTGGGCTTCGTCTACATGCCCATGGGATGCGACCACAGCCGCTGGACGCCGCCGGGCGACGAGGACCTCAGGGAACTATCCCCGATCCTGTCTTCCTTGGAGCCGGTAGTCGACTACGTCACCGTGCTCACAAACATGGAGTTGAAGAATTCGTACCCGGGGACGCATGCTACGTCGAACGCAGGCTTTCTGAGTGCCGCGAAGGCGAAGTGGACGGAGAGCACTGACTACTACCTGGGAACGACGGCGGATCAGATAGCGGCAAAGCGCATTGGGCGGCAGACACGCCTTCCGTCGCTCGAGCTGGCTATGGACTTGATGTCCATGGTCGGGCAGTGCGACAACGGCTTTGCGTGCGTGTACCAGAACAACCTCTCCTGGTCCTCGCCCAACACCCCGCTCCCTGCTGAGGCCCATCCGAGGATCGTCTTCGAGCGGCTATTCGGCGAGGGAGGCACGCCTGAGCAGCGGGCACAAGCGCTGCGTCGCAAGGCGAGCCTGCTGGACTTGGTGATGGAGGAAGCGAGCCGCTTGGACGCCGGGTTGGGGGCGGGTGACCGCACCCGCCTGTCCCAGTATCTGGACTCGATCCGGGAGGTAGAGCGTCGCATCCAGAAGGCCGAGTCCGAGACGCAAGACCGCGAATTGCCTGACCTGGACCGGCCGGTGGGCGTTCCAGAGCAGTATGCCGACCACGCGCGCCTGATGTTCGACCTGCAAGCGTTGGCTTTGCAGGCTGACATCACCCGTGTCATCACATTCCAACTGGCCCGGGAGACCAGCACTCGCACCTACCCAGAAGCGGGCGTGCCGGAGCCGCACCATCCGCTGACCCACCACGGCAATAATCCTGAGAAGATCGCCAAGGTAGCGAAGATCAACACGTTTCACGTCTCGCTCTTCGCAGGTTTTCTCCAGAAACTGGCGGCGACGCCCGACGGGGACGGGTCGCTCTTGGACCACACAACCTGCCTGTATGGCAGCGGAATGGGCAATCCGAATGTCCACGACCACACGAACCTTCCGATCGTAGTGGCCGGTGGACCCAAGTCTCGCAGGTCCAACGGACGGCACATCCGCTACCCCGAGCCCACGCCGCTGGCGAACCTCCATCTGACGCTGCTGGACCGCGTCGGCGTGCACTTGGACCAGTTCGGGGACAGCAGCGGGCGCATCGGGGAGCTGGCGGAGCCGTTGACAATCTAGGGGGTCGAGCAGGTGTTGCGCGGGTTTGGATTCACCCTGTGCCTTTTGGCGACAGGTTCGCTGGCAACAGCCGCCTCACTTCCGGAAGTGGCCATGCAGGGCAGCGGCGCTGCTGTCCGGTCGCTGCTCGGGGGCGGGGTAGATCCCGACACGGCTGGACCTGACGGGATGACGGCCCTGCATTGGGCCGCTCGCAACGGTGACCTCGGGATGGTCGAAGATCTGCTCGCTGCGGGAGCTGCCGCCGACGTGCCGAGCCGCTACGGCGTCACGCCCATGTCGTTGGCGTGCACCAGCCGATCGGGTCCGATTGTCCGATTGCTGCTGGCTAGAGGGGCAGATCCCAACCAGGCGCTTAGGGGAGGCGAGACACCTCTGATGACGGCTGCTCGGGCTGGAGCGCTCGAAGTGGCGGAGGCGTTGATCGCGGGTGGTGCCGACGTCAACCAGCGCGAGGAGACGAGTGGGCAGACGGCGCTAATGTGGGCCTCGGCCGAGGGCCACGCGGACGTCGCCCTAGCACTGATCACGGCCGGGGCAGACGTCGACGCGCGCTTGGCAACGGGCTTCACCCCCCTCCTGTTCGCAGCGCGGGAAGGAAGGCTTGACGTGCTGCCAGTCTTGCTGCGGGCTGGGGCAGAGCCGAATGACACGATCCGGCCCCCACCCGTCATGGCTAGCAAGGCGCGCGGATACCGGGGAGCACCGCCCTTTGGGGCGAGCGCGCTGCTGATTGCTGTGGAGAATGCGCATTTCGAGTTCGCTGTCGCGCTGCTGGATGCCGGTGCCGATCCCAATGCGGCCGTGCCCGGCTACACGCCCCTGCATGCGTTAGCTCGAGTGCGCAATCCCGGAGTCGGAGACAACGATCCGCCCCCGGACGGGTCCGGTTCAGTTACAAGCTTGGAGTTTGTGAGGGAGATGGTGGCGCGAGGCGCGGACTTGGAGGCTCGCATGCCCAAGCACATCAATCTCGGCAACACGAGGCTCAACAAGCGCGGTGCCACCCCGTTCTTTCTCGCGGCACAGAGCGCGGACGCGGACCTGATGCGGGTGTACGCAGAACTCGGGGCGGACGTCAAGGCCACGAACGCCGACGGCAGCACTGCACTGATGGCCGCGGCCGGCCTGGGCACGCGGTCCCCGGGCGAGGATGCCGGCACCGAGGGCGAAGTGCTTGAGGCGGTGGAGCTAGCCTTGGATTTGGGGCACGACATCAACGCCGTCGACGACAACGGGGAAACAGCGATGCATGGCGCCGCCTACAAGAACCTGCCTCGCGTTGTGGAGTTCTTGGCCGAGAAGGGAGCGGACATCTCGATCTGGAACACGGCCAACAAGTTCGGATGGACGCCTCTCGCGATTGCGACGGGGTATCGCTTCGGAAACTTCAAGCCATCCGACGTAACCGTGGCCGCGATCACGCGTGTGATGCTGGCGGCGGGTATTCCGCCGCCTGAGAAGGTCTTGGCGACGACCAAGCAGATCTATTAGCCGTCCGGCGCTATGATGCGGTCGTGCGCTCCCTGATGCTTGCCGAGCGGTGGTCGACGCGATGAGGGTTCGGGACGTGTGCCTGTCTCGCCGGCAAGTCCTCCGTGACGCCACAATGGGTTTCGGATCGTGCGCCTTGGCGGCCTTGCTGGCCGAAGACCTCGGGGGCTCAACGGGCGGCTACGATCCGGCGAATCCGCTCGCGCCGCGGGAGCCGCCCCGCCCGGCGAGAGCGAATCGGGTCGTGCACATCTTCATGAATGGTGGCCCCTCTCAGGTGGACACCTTCGACCCGAAACCAGCGCTGGCCAGGTTCGCAGGAAAGCCGCTCCCGATCCAACTCAGGACCGAGCGGCGCACGGGCGCGGCATTCCCCTCTCCGTTCCGCTTCCAGCGGCACGGCCGGAGCGGCATCGAAGTCAGCGAGATCTTCCCCGAGGTTGGCAAGCATGCCGACGACCTCTGCGTGATCCGATCAATGCACACGGAGGTCCCCAATCACGGGCCGTCCCTGATGATGATGAACACCGGAACCACCCAGCTGTCCCGGCCGAGCTTGGGATCTTGGCTGACGTACGGACTAGGCAGCGAGAATCGCAACCTTCCCGGGTTTGTAGTACTCTGCCCAGGGGGCTATCCGGTCTGGGGTGCCAAGAACTGGCGCTCGGCTTTTCTCCCCGGCGCCTACCAGGGCACCCACATCGACACGAGCAAGGAGACGGCCGAAGAGCTGGTCGAGAACGTAAGGAGCAGGTTCGCGAGCCGAGAGACGCAGCGGCGCCAGCTCGATCTTCTCGCAAGGCTCAATCAGGCCTATGCGGACAGGCGCGAAGAAGACTCCTTGCTCGAGGCCCGGGCGCAGTCCTTTGAGCTCGCGTACCGCATGCAGGCCGAGGCCACCGACGTCTTCGACGTTGCCTCCGAGCCGCCGGCAACACGCGAGATGTACGGTGACACGCAACATGGACGCCAAATGCTGATGGCCCGGAGGTTGCTTGAGCGGGGTGTGCGCTTCGTGCAGGTCTGGCATGGGGCGGGCCAGCCGTGGGACTCCCACAGCGAAGTCGAGGCCAACCATCGCCGCCTTGCCGGCGAATGCGACAGGCCTATCGCCGCACTGCTGACCGACCTCAAGCGGCTGGGCATGCTCGACGACACGCTTGTCATATGGGGTGGGGAATTCGGCCGGACGCCCGTAGTGGAGTTGACCTCGTTCGGTTCCAACGAGGGCCGCAACGGCAGGGATCACAACTCCTACGGTTTCTCGATGTGGCTCGCCGGAGGCGGTGTCAAGGGCGGATACGTGCACGGAGCGACGGACGAGTTCGGCTTTCGGGCGGAGCGCGATCCCGTCCATGTTCACGATCTGCACGCG
Organism: Bryobacterales bacterium; assembly: GCA_022825595.1. Taxonomy (GTDB): domain Bacteria; phylum Acidobacteriota; class Terriglobia; order Bryobacterales; family UBA6623; genus VXMF01. The sequence continues at coordinate 19,527 of JAJDWM010000499.1, forward strand.
ACGCTGCTGCACCTGCTGGGCTTCGACCACGAGCGTTTCACCTTCCGCTATGCTGGGCGCGACTTTCGCTTGACAGACGTGCACGGGAGGGTCGTCACGGACCTGATCGCGTGAGAGTGCCCCGCGGGGGCCAGTTCACTTGTCCCTCGCCGAGCCTGCCCAGCCGTCGGATCGCCCTTGACGTCTCGGGGGCTCAGCCTCGGGCTTTCGTGAGGCGCCACCAGAGCCAGGCTGTGCGGTGCAAGTGTGGTCCGGAGTTAGCGGCGGGGTCGGATAAGATGGAGCTAGGCCCTATCCGAGGGCTTGGTGGCGGTAGCAGTGGCTCGGTTTCGTCGAAAGGATCTGAAGCGGGATCGCTTTGTCGAGGAGGTCACCGAAGGTGTAGGCTTTGTTGCGAGGCACCGCAACAAGTTCGTCGCCGGAGGCCTGTCGGCGGTCGTGGCGGTTGTCGGTGGCGTGGGCTATTGGACCTATGCCCGGCAGCGGGGTATCGACTCCACGGCCGCGCTTCTCAAGGCCACCGCGCTGTACGGGGGAGTAGTGAGCGAGGAGGACTTTCCGGGAGTCCCCACATTCCGCACGGCTTCGGAGCGGGTTGACAAAGTGACGAGGGCACTCGATCAGGTCAGCCTGGACTTCCCGGGAAGCGCCGCGGCCGCTGGCGCGGCCTACTATTCCGGCCTCCTTGACAGGGACGAGGGCAACCTGATCGAGGCCCGATCGCACTTCGAGCAGGCAATGCGCGGCAAGGGCAGGGAATACCCGGCGCTCGCGAGGCTGGCGCTTGGCCAGATGCTGCTCGACGAGGGCGACGGCGAAGCCGCTAGGGAGCACTTTCAGGCGGTCGCAGAGAGTCCGACGCGAACGGTCTCGCGGGAGCGTGCCGAGATCGAGGTTGCGCGGACGTGGATGTCGAGCGATCCGGCTAGGGCCCGAGAGATTCTCACGGCGATCCGCGAGCGCAATGCGGCCGCGGGACCGCTGGTTGCCGAACTCCTCGATGCGCTGGAGGAGGGGGGCTGAGCGTTTCGCTCGATGCTCGCCCGGCTCCGCTTTCCTGAGGACCAATCCCGTCTTCGTCGCCACCCCGAGCGGGCGGTTTCGGATGGCTACCGGGGCCCTTTCCAGCGGGACCGCGACCGAATCGTGCACTCGCGAGCGTTCCGCAGGCTCGCAGGCAAGACTCAGGTCACGGCGCTGCCCGGATCGAACCACCTGCGGACCCGCCTGACGCACACGATTGAGGTTGCTCAGGTCTCTAGGACGATCGCGGGCGTCCTCGGCCTAGGCGTCGACTTGGTTGAGGTGCTGGCCTTGGCCCACGACCTCGGACATCCTGCGTTCGGGCATCAGGGCGAGGCCACGTTGGACCAGGAAATGCGGCGGTTCGGGGAACGGTTCGACCACAACTCTCACGCCCTGCGGATCGTCGAGTACTTCGAGCAGCGCTACGCGGCGTTCCCTGGCCTGAATCTGACCTTCGAAGTGCGGGAAGGGCTGCTGAAGCACTCCCGTGAATTGGACCCGAATGAGCCGACGCATCAGGAGTATTTCCCGGATTCTCGGCCGACGTTGGAGGCCCAGCTGATCGATCCGGCTGACGAGATCGCGTATCTCAGCTCCGATCTCGAGGACGCGGTGCGCTGCGGGTTCCTCGAAATCGACGCGATCTGCCACGCCGTGCCGGCGTTCGGGGCCGTTTATGAGCGATTGCGGGCGGAGCATCCACGGGCCGAACCGGGCCGCATATTGAGCGACGCGCAGAGCCGGCTCTTCGGACTGCTGGCGCGGGGGCTGATCCATGGCACGCTCGAGCGGGCTGAGGCGGCTGGCGTCCAAGACTGGCGGGACGTCCGGCAGTGCCAGCGGCGGATCGCCGGCTGCACGGAGGATGCGCAGGCGACCGTAGCAAGCCTTCGAGAGCTACTGTTTGCTTCCTATTACATTCCCGCCGCCAAAGAATCCGACAGGCAGGGCCACTGCGCCAGGCTGAGCGAGCTCTTTCGGTTCTACGTGCGCTGTCCGGAGGCCCTGCCGGCGCACTACGCGGCCCAAGTCGGGCACCGGTCGGCCCATCAGGTCGCTTGTGATTACGTGGCCGGAATGGCGGACGAGTTCTTGTTGCGAACCCACGCTGAAGTGCTCGGGCGAGGAGGTAGCGATGCGACGCGGATTGAGGCGGCCTGAGTTTGCTTGGCCGCGGGCCGTCCAGCTAGCGCTGCTGACGGTCTTTGCCCTGATCCCGTCCGTGCCGATGCCCGTCGTCGATTGCCCGTGCGACCACACTCGCCCCGAATCGATGCGCGAGCGGGTTTGTAGCCTTTGCGGGACTGCGGAGCGCGCACGAACCCGGGTCTATTTCCTCAAGGACATCAACCCGCACAAGCCGAGCCGCCACTTGGCCCTGCCGAAGGCGCACGATGCCGGCTTCCAGTCTACGGTCCACCTTCCGCCGGATCTTCGCTCCGACCTCTGGCGAGGGGCAGCCGAGCGGGCCGAGCAACTCTACCCGGGGGCTTGGGGTGTTGCGCAGAACAGCCACTACTTCCGGACTCAGTGCCACGCCCACCTGCACATTGGTCCCCTGAGCCCGGAGGTTGACGACACTGGTGGCCAACTGTACTCCCGCTTTGAGGACTTTCCGAACGTTGGCCCCGAAAGGGGAGTGTGGATGCACCCTAAGCAGGGCGGGTATTGTGTGCACCTCGACCGCGACTTGGCCGAGATCGTGCTGGTTCGCTGATCGCCTCAGGCCGGCAGAGAAAGCCGTGCCAAGAGGTTAGAGCCGCTCCGCCCTTCAACAGTCGCAGAAGACCCGACACACCACCTCACCACGGCTCCAGACAAGCGGACAGCACGCAGCGCGCTCCAAGCATTGGTACCGCCGACGGAAGGCGGCGCTAGTCTTGCGCTCCAGTTGGCGGCCTCAGCGCGAAGTCCTGAGAGGGACCGGTCCAGCGTAAGAGCGCTCTGGCAGACGGCCCGATCGGTCCGTTGGGGTCGCGACGGGCTGGCCATGGTTGCTGACGGGACCGAGCCCCTAGCCCTTTCCGCTGCTCGGGTGTTCAGCGACTCGACCAGCAGGGCGTCCCTTCGTATCGGAAGGACTCATAGTGCTGACCACCCTGCAGTCGCTTCCCCAACCGATTCCTGCCGCAAGTCTGCGGTGGACAACGCAGTCCGGCTGGCCCATATTGGACTGCCCTCGCTTGCTATGGTTGCGAGTCAATCCCGGTCGGGACGTACGGCGGGATCGACTCGGAAGCCCCGCCCAAGGCCGTCGAGGATGGCGACCGCCCTGATCGCATGGCCCGCCCGCAGCCCGGCCGAGCTTCGCGGTGTCCACGCCGCCGCCAGGCTCACCGGACCAGGCGCACGTCTACGAACGACGCACCTCTCACAAGTTCGCCGTATTCCACCAGGCCTTCCAGCCGCGCTGGCCCCGCCTCCAGGTCGATGCCGGAGAAGCTGCATGAAGCACTGCCCGCGTCAACATCCTTGACCGCCTTGGTTTCCCCCACGGCCAGTCGTGCTCGCCCTGCAGACGGGAGCGGTCCGGCGAAGCGGAGCACGAAGTCGTACTGGCCGGCTTCTTCGATCACGACCGGCCAATAGCCCAGCCCATCCTCGCGGGCCCGATCATCGTACTCTCCACGCCAGTCAAAGCGGGAGAGCGTCGAGCGCGGCTCGTGGGGCGATCCGAGATGGATCCGGATCGGCTCGAATCCGCCTGAAGTGACGTCGCGGAACCAATCGTGGTAGCCTCGGCGCATCTCTTCCACGAGCTCCGGATGCTCCTGCGCCAAATCGTTCGTCTCTCCCGGGTCGACAGACATGTCGTATAGCTGAAACGTCGCTCCGGGGGGCATCGGGGCGGTGGCCTGGCCCTGCGGCTGCACGATCTTCCAACGCTGGGTCCGCGCAGAGGCGTTTCGGTTCAGCTGCGGGATGTCACTCCGGTGATTCTGGAGGTAGATCGTCCGGTCCGGCCACTCCTGCTCCGCCGTTGATCCAGACAGCAGGGGCCAAAGGCTGACGCCGTCGAAGGGTTCGTCGGGGCTTGGGACACCGGCGGCCTCGAGCAGCGTAGGCACGACGTCAATGTGAGCCGCGATCCGATCAACCTTCCTTCCTGCCTCGACCGTTCCCGGCCAGCGGAACAGGAATGGAACACGAGTGCCGCCGTCATGCGTGCTACCCTTGCGTCCCCGCAAGCCGGCAGTGAACGTTTGCTGCGTCGGACCGTTGTCCGTCAGAAAGACGACGATCGTGCTCTCGGCGAGCCCGAGCTCGTCCAACTCCTCGAGCAGACGGTTGAGGTTCTGGTCGAATTCCTCGATCATGCCGTAGACCCTGGCTGTCCGTTCGGGAAGGCCCATTCCTCTGTATGGCTCGATCCACTCCTCGTCGACGTCGAACGGTCCATGGGGCACATTGGTTGCCAAGTAGCCGAAGAAGGGCCGGGCACGGTTGGCCCGCACAAAGCTGATCAGCGCGTCCGTGAAGATTCCAGTACTGTAGCCCTCGTAGCTCTGTGACACTCCATTGAGCTCGAGAACGGGGTCCCAGTAGGTGTTTCCGGGCGGTCCCGCAGGCTGGCCCAAGCCCCCGCCGCGGTGGACCAAGGATTCCTGGAAGCCTTGGTCCATAGGTCGGAGGGGGTAATTGTCGCCAAGGTGCCACTTGCCGAAGATGCCGGTCGCATAGCCACCGGCCGCCAGCACTTCGGCGAGAGTCGCGGCCGCGGGGTCAAGCAGCGTCCGCCCGAGATACGTGTCCACCACTCGGGAGCGGTAACCGTGGCGCCCCGTCAGCAGCGCCGCTCGGGTGGGCGCGCACTTCGGCTCGACATAGAATTGCGTAAACTCAGTGCTTTCTGCGGCTAGCCGGTCGAGCGTTGGTGTGCGAATGTACGGGTTGCCGTGGAATCCTACCTGTGCCCATCCTTGGTCGTCCGTCATTATCAGGATGATGTTGGGCCTTGGGTGCCCCGATTCCGCGCAACTGGCCGAAGCCAGCGCTCCCGCAAGGAGCCCCGCAAGTGCCCATCCGACCTTGATTCTTCTAGCTGTCACTGCGGGGATTCTAGCGAATACCGAACGGTCCCGAGCTAATGGTGCTTGAGGTTTGCGGTGCCGTGCCGGAACGGGTGCCCAAGAGCTAGGACCTAACTTTCCCTCGGGCAATTGGGGAGTCGTCTAAGTTCTCCAAGCTCGAAGCCCCCATGTCAGGGCAGCCCCTGGGGGAATGCGTGACCTGGCTGACGCCCGGGCGACGGCCCGAGATGGCCTGAGCGTCGATCACCACCAAAGGTTGCGTGACCGCTGAGGTCCCCCACGCCCCTTCACCCGTCCGAAGGCATTGACGATTCGGTCTCCTGGAGGCGTCCGGCTAGGGATGGCCGTCGACTCGGGAGGCATGTCCGGCGTCAGCTGGCCACTGAGCTCGAACCGGCGCGCGACCGGTACGGGGCGGCCTTGCGTTGGGATACTGACGTGCGCTATCGGCAAGCCGTGCGGACCAAGCAAGACCGGATCAGGGGCGTTCCCACTGACCCGAATCCGCCGACCGGAACATGGCATCGATTACTCGCATGCCCGTGATCGAATCCTCCAGTGGGAACTCCAGTGCGTCGCCGCGACGGATTGCCCGAGAGACCACCTCACCTTGGGCGGTGTACTGGTCGGTGGTCGGCAGCTCCTCGACGATGCGACCGGCGTCGCCCAGTATCTTGCCGTCGTCCACGAACAGCCTGCATGGCCGGTCCACTGGGGCGTTGAAGGGGATTTCAATCTCGATCCTCTTGCGTGTTCCGAACGCGTGGATGCGCTGATAGGGAGTCAATTGCGTGGAGCACGAGAACGTGGCATGGCCGGCCGGGAATTCCAGGACTCCCGATGTCAGCCGATCAATCCGCCACCGAGGGTCCCAGTCGATCAAGCCGGCCACACGAATGGGCTCAGCCCCGAATAAGAACCTTGCGGCGGTGATCGGGTAGCAACCGATGTCATACAGGCCCCCACCTCCGAATCCGGCAATGTTGCGAATGTTCTCGGGATCGAGGTTCGTGTAGCTGAAGAACCCTTGAACTGCCCGCAACTCGCCGATCTCACCGCTTCGCACCAGATCCCGCGCCCGCAGCCACTGGGGGTGGTAGCGCACCATGAAAGCTTCCTGTACCAAGACTCCCGCGCGGTCTCTGGCTCGGACCAGTTCCATCGCCTCCGCCGCATTCAGCGACACCGGCTTTTCGCAGAGCACGTGCTTTCCCGCATCCGCAGCCCGCGCCGAGAGCGGGACGTGAAGATGGTTCGGCAGGGGGTTGTAGACGGCTTCAATCTCCGGGTCTGCCAACAGCTCGCCGTAGGAGCCGTAGGCCCGCGGAATCCCGAGCTTCTCGGCGGCCTCCTGGGCGCGCGCAAGGCTGCGCGAGGCAATTGCAACAATTTTGCAAGACGGCCCTCGCTGCATCGCCGGGATGACCTTCTCCAGGCCAATCTTTGCCGTGCTGAGCACACCCCAGCGCACTGGGGCTGGAGATTCGTCGTGCGCGCTATGGTCCTTCGGGCCCGCGCTGGTCACGCTGCCTACATGTATCCGCCGGTCTTGGCTCCGGCAGCCGCGAGATCGGCCTGCATGTCGCTTCGGATCGCCCGGAATCCGTTAAGCAATACCGACATGTCCGTGCCGCACACTAGGAAGCGGGCACCATGGTCCCGGGCTCGCTTGAGCATTCCTGTGCTCCCGAAATGGACACCGGGAGCCACCCCGGCCTGGTTGCATGCCTCGACCATGCGGTCGAATGCGTCCCAGAACTTAGGGTGCTCGAAGTCACCGGGAATCCCGAGTGAGACCGACAGGTCGAACGGTCCCACCATCGTGGCGTCCACGCCCGGCACCGCCACGATCTCCTCGATGGCGTCAACGCAAGACTGCGTCTCCATCTGGATGACGACCATGGATTCTCGGTTGGCCGACTCCATTTCGGCCGCAGCGCCTTGGAAGTCAAGGTCCGTCACGATGCTGCGCAGCCCGTACCCGCGGCGACCGAGCGGGGGAAACTTCATTGCCGCAACGATCTTGCGGGTTTCCGCGACCGACTCGGTTCGGGGATTGATGATGCCCATGGCCCCCACGTCCAGCATGCGGGCCAAGAAGAAGTACTCCGATTGCGGAACGCGAACCAGCGGGACGACCCCGGTGGACTTGGCGACGCGCACGAACGACTGTACGTCGTCGAATCCTGTCCGGGAATGCTCGCTGTCGATGAAGAAGAAGTCTAGGCCTGCGGCCTCGATTGCAATTACGATCTCTGGGTTGAAGCAATCCGTCACGCAAGTGCCCAACACAGACCCGCCTGCCTGCAGGGTCGCTTTGATCGCGTTCTGCTTCACGGGATCACCTCTGAGCCAATCTAGACTGCCCGGCCCAAACCACTGCGGCCCAGATTGTAGCGTGGCGGGAGCGACGAGACTCGAACTCGCGACCTCCGGCGTGACAGGCCGGCGTTCTAACCAACTGAACTACGCCCCCGGGAATCGGGTGGGCACTCATGCAGACGCAAGGAGCCCCAACTAATCTGAGAATAGCACAAGCGGAGCGCGATCCGTGCCTGCGGCAAGCGCGCGATCGGGCCGCATCGCAGCGACCGCTTGGCAGGTACGCCGGACCTCTGGACGCGTCCCTTCCAAGCTCCACGTCAGGCGCGTCTAGGTGCAATGGCGCGAAGCACAGTCTGCCCGATATGCCGCTTGCCGAGGCAGCGTCTACTCTCCTCGCCCCCATGGATCGGCCAATGCTCAACACCGCACTGGTCCTTTCCTTGGTCGGCCTCTCCATCGCCGGTGCGCCAAGACCAGCCGTTGACGGCCGGGGCTTCTCGCCGGCGTGTCAGGAAGGTCCGCGCAGATCGCGAGGTGTAGGGAACTCCAACAGTATCGTCTTCGCCGAGTCCTCCCCGCGGTAGGTTCGCGTTACGCTGTCGCCTACCACAACCTCCACTCTCCAGTCGGCGATGAGGCGCTCGAGATCCGGTGGCGGTGCGTCAGGCGGATAGTCCTCAACCGGATACTCTTCGAACAGCCTCTGCAGGAAGGGAATGATGACCAACCTGTACCGATCGAGGTCCGACTGGTGCCTGAACCAAACTTCTCTCAGAAGGACAGTTGGCGCGGGGTACGGCCTCTTGTCGCTCGTTTCCCAGACGTCCGCCATCCATATTGCCTCGGGAGGAAAGACATAGTGCACAGAATCCCGCGTCCCGGCACGCAGCAGAGTGTGCAGGGTCATCTGCACGTTCCTGAGCGTGCAGAACATGAAGTCGCCTCCGGTGAAGACGACCCTCCCGGCGTCGACTAGGATCGTGTGTTCTTGCCCCTCGCTGACGATGGCAATATCGGGCTTGCGATCTGATCCGTACCAGTTCGGGTACTCGTCGCTCACCCAGAAGACCACGGTTCGCCCGCTGTCCTTCGACTCTTGTACCCAACGGTCGATTCCCGCCTTCGCGACCGCTGTGTGGTCGAAGCCATCGCGATTTGCGTGGCCGACGAAGAGCAAGTCCTCACCGCTGATCGTGTCGACTTCGCTGTGATGAACGGCTTTGATCGGCGCTAGTTCTGTCCCCCGAACCGTGATTTTGTAACGTCTCTCCGCCGCACCAGCCCGGACCAGAAGCTCCGTCGTGCCCTCAGCGGTCGCCCGAGCGAGGCCCGTGCGATGCTCCACTATCAGGATGCTCGGATCGTCGGACTCGAACTCGAACGTTTCGGCAGACTCCAATGCGCCGCTCCGTTCGCGCAACATCGGCGCATACCGGACCGTTTCGCCGGGCCGCAGATCGAAGTACCTCGGGATCAACTCGATTTGCCCGGGCCTGTCGGACGCGCACCCGATTGCCCCCGCAATCCCGAGCGCCGAGCCCATGAGTCCGGCCACTGGCCCATTGAGGACGAAGCCTGCGAGCCGATTGCCGGTCTGCACCGAACTGTGTAGCGTCACACGCCGGGCATGGCCCGCTTGAGTGGCCTTAGCAGGCCGGCCAGTATGGCTGCCACAGCGACGCACATCAGGCCCAGCAGTGCGAAGAACTGCGAGTGTGGCCAGCGCGTCCAGTACACGCCGATCGCGGTCAGTTTGTTCCCGACCGCTGTAGCGACGAACCAACCCCCCATCATCATCCCGCGGAGGCGGAAGGGTGCCACTTTCGACACGAGGGAGAGGCCCATCGGGGATAGCAACAGCTCGCCCAGCGTTACGATGCCGTACGACGAAATCAGCCATGCGGGGGAGACCTTGTAGGCATAGGGGTCCGCGCCGGTCACTGACGCCTCTCCGATGCTTGCGGCCCAGTACAGGACGAAGAACGACAGGCCGGTCAGAAGCATCCCGATCGTCATCTTTGCCGGCGTGGACGGTTCCATGCCGCGGCGCCCCAGCCATCCCCAGAGCTTCACGAGAGGGAATGAGAGTATCAGAATCCATGCGGGATTGATCGCGTTGGATATCGTTCCCGACACGTTCCAGGCAGTGTTGTCATCTGCAAAGTACGTGAGCGTCGACCCATTCTGGTGGAAGGCCATCCAGAAGACGACCACGATCGCGAAGACGACGAGCAGCGCTCCCACGCGACGGCCCTCTGAGACCGAGGACAGTTCGGCACTCTCAGCTGCGGCGCCCAGTCCGGCGACCTGTGGCTCGTCCACGACGCGAACGTGCTCTCGCCACCAGTAGAGCGTCAGCAACGAAATCACCATTCCGACTCCCGCGACGGCGAAGGCCGGGTGGTAGCCGGCCGACGTCTTGACCACCTCCATCGTGATCGGCGCAACGAAAGCCCCTACGTTGATCCCGAAGTAGAAGATCACGAAGGCGCGGTCCTTTAGAGGGCTGCCGTCCGGATAGAGGTTCCCGACCATGGTGGAAACGTTTGGCTTGAAGAGGCCGTTTCCCACGATGAGGCAGGCCAGCGCTGCGTACACGATCGTGATCGAGTGGAACGAGAGCAGGAAGTGTCCCGCAACGAAGAAGACGGCCCCGATGAGCGTCGTGCGCAGATAGCCGAGATACCGATCGGCCAGCAGGCCGCCTATGAATGGGCTGGCGTAGACGAATGTCAGGTACCACGAATACAGGCTCGTGGCCTCCGCTTCTGTCCAACCGAAGCCTTGGGTGCTGTCCCGGAGGTACAGAGTGAACATCGAGAGCATTGAGTAGAAGCTGAACCGCTCCCAAGCCTCGGACGCGAATAGGACGTAGAGCCCTTTGGGGTGTCTCAGTGATTGCTGCGTTTCCGTCCCGTCCATAACACTCCTGTTCACAGCCGCGTGGTTGCCCGATCCGTGCGTGCGCAGCTTCGGCGCTTCATCGCAACCTTTGAATTGTACTTGCCGCGACCTGGCCTTCTCCTTCTCGGAAGCCCGGCGGCTGGACGACTCAGTCTTGTGGCAAGTGGATCATTGAGGAAATATGGGGCGGCTAGGTTGCCGACGTCGGTACCGGACGATAGCAGACTAGGGCCGCGAATGGCTAGGCGGTTGGCCAGAGGTGGTCGGTCGGCCCCGTGGCACATCCACTCCCTGGCAAGAATGGCCAGAACACATCGATAATGCGCAACAAGGCGGGGCATCGAGCGGAAACGGTCTGCAAGCGTCGAATATGCCCGTCGGATACCAAGAACTGCACCAAGCAATGGCGGCCGACCTTCGAAGCGTCAGCTTCGTATCTTGGCTGGCCAGCTCTTTGTCGATAGCCCCAAAGTGCTTCGAGGTGTCCGCAATGCGAGATGGCCGCGCCCTCGCGGAGCAGTGCTATCGCATCATCGGCGAGATGGCCTTGTTGGGAGACCTGTGCCCCGGCTTGCTCGCCAAGCGCTACCACTGCTGCGGCAAACCGTCCTGCCACTGCCAGCTGGAGGGAGACCTCGGACACGGACTGCACTACATCCTCAAGTACCACAAGTCTGGCAGGCAGACCACCCGGTCCATCCCGGTCGCCGAGGTCAAGGCAATGACCGAGCAGGTGGCGACATTCCAGCGCCTGCGCCGACTGTGCGGGGAGTATCTCGCCGGGTCCCCGAAGTTGTCCGATGCCCGCCGTGCGGAGTGCGCCGGCGACGCCGCCCAACAAGCCCCTGGATGAGCGAAACTCCAGTGCAAGTGGTGTCTAGGGAGACGGCTGGCGATCCCATGAGCGGTCGGCGCTGTGTGCAAGCCGACGATTCGGGACGGAGCTGGTTTGACGCTGTTCTCGGTCGGCCTAGTAGGCGAACTGCGGCCAACACTCGGCGACCTCACGGAATCGAGGCTTGTGATCCTTGACGACAACGGACCCACGGGCGCGATTCCCCGGGAGCTAGGCGATCTCAAGCGCTTGTAGCCCTAGAGCTTCACACCAATGACCTGGTCGGCCCGATTCCGCGCGGATTGGGCTTGCTGGCCGGTCCGCGATGGCTGTCTTCGCATAACAGCAATCTTGCCGGCGGGTTTCGGGACGGGCTTGGCAACCTCGCCAAGGTGGAGTTGCCAGGTTTTGGCCGCAATCGCCTAGCCCGCAAGATCATTCCGGGCACATCCACGGAGGAAATGGTCCTGGAAAGGCGCATCGGCTACGAATAGCGCCAGGCCTACCTCCTCAATGGCAGGGTCGTTTCCCACGGTCTGTACCGCGACGTGGGTTTGGGGGACGCGGACCGGTTTAGCGCATTCGTCGGGTGGCGGAGGTGGCCCGCCTCATGGTGGCCGTGTCCTTCCTCGGCCCCTTTCGAGTCGAGCGTGACTTTGCCCGCAGCCTCTTCGAGCCGGGCGACTCTGTGTAGGTCTTCGTGGACGCGCCCCCGGAGAATTGCGCCAAGCGTGACCCAAAGGGTTTCTACACCAAGGCGATTAGGGGCGAGATTAGCAACTTCACCGGTGTGGACAATTCCTACGAGCGACCCGAGCGGTCGCACATCCGGCCGGATGCCTACAGACTCGTCCCCGTGGACTGCGTAGAGGCGGTCATGCGGGGTCTCGTGTGACCTGTCCCCACGCCGATGCGGTGGCAGAGCCGCTGAAGGGGGCCGCCGGCCGCCCGGTGCATTTGGGCGTCCTCGCGGCGCTTGCGATCCTAGCACCGCTGTCGGTCAACATGTACCTTCCGGCCCTGCCGGACATCGGCTACGGGTTTGAGGTCGGCGTTCCACGGATTCAATTCACGCTCCGCGTGTTTCTGGCCGGGCTGGGGCTGGGGCAGGGCATTGGGGCTCCCATGTCGGACCAATACGGCCGGTGGCCCGCGGTCTTGCTCGGAGCAGTGGTCTTTGGCGCCACCACAATGGGCATCTTTGTATGCGGGTCCGCCAACCCGTTCACCCGGCTTCGCTTGGTTCCGCGGCATCGGGACCAGCACTGCGGTGGTGAATGTCGGAACCGTCTTGGGAGATCTGGTCGGCACTCAGGGCGCGGCTCGCGCGCTCAGTTCCATCGGTGCGATTCAGGCAGTGGCGCGACTTGCAGGGCCGGCCATCGGCACTGCCCTTCTAGCCGAATTCGGCTGGAGATCAATCTTCCTTGCGCTGTTTGTCTATTGCGCATTCCTAGCATGCCTGCTGTGGCTCCAGCTGCCCGAAACGGTCGGCACGCGGGCGCACGCCCCTAGCGGTTCAACCGTTGGCCGAGCAATCGCCAGGTATCGGCGTGTTGGATCCGCGGCGAGCCCTAGACTATGCCATCTGCCTTGCCTGCTCAACGGGCTCCATGCTGGTCTACCTGACCGACTCGGCCTTCATCTACATGACCAGGTTTCGCTTGGGACCGCGGGCCTTCAGCGGCCTGCTGGCCCTGAACATCGCTGCCTTCGCGGTCTGTCCGATCATCAACGCCCAGCTGTTGAATCGGATTCCGGCCAGCCGAATCGTTGCGGCGGCTTGTTGCATTCAGCTATTCGGCGCCGGAGCCTTTCTAGCGCACGCTACGCTGACTACGCCATCACTTCCGGTTGTGATCATGCGCATCATGGTGTGCTCGGGAGTCCACGGCATGATCCTCGGCAATGCCGGGGCCCGCTTCTTGAGCCATTTCCCGGGCAGCCGCGCCACTGCGGCAGGTGTCGCCGGGAGCTTCCAGTTTCTCGTCGCCGGAATCATGGGCACTGGGTTAGGCATCCCCCACACTGGTACCCTCGCGGCGGCGGCGCTGTGCGCGCTGCTTGCGCTGCTGGCGGTCCCCTTAGCAAGACCTACGAAGGAAGCCTCGTGGGTGGGCTAAACGCCATCCTCATCGGCGTAGCCAAGGATCCGCTGGCCTGGAGCGCACGCTAGCGCCAATCGGACCTGCCGATCTTCGGAAAGCCGCGTCCAGCTTGGCGTCTTGCGCCGTGGAAGTGTCTTCAGCGCCTCGAGCCACTTGACGTCGCCCAACCCGGGTCCGACGAACTCCGCGAATCGCGTCATCTCCTCCTTGGGCGACTTGAGGAGTGTCTCAAACCGCATCGACAGCACGCGCCCCGGGGCAAGCGTATCGAGAAAGCCCGTGCCGCTCTCGATCATGCCGCTCCAGACCCAACCGAAGGATTCCAGCGGGATCTCGCGCTCCAAGAACCGCTGGGGCGAGGCGAGGCGCGCGTGAATCCTAGCGACAATGTGGACCCAAGGGCTGCTCCCGCGCCAGTTCAGATGTGAGAACGGGTTGAGCCCCACTTTCCGAAGCGCCAGCGAACTGATCGCCATTGCGCGAAACCCGGGATGGTTGTACATCGAGATCGCCGTATCCCGGCCATCGCGGTGGATGTGGACAAAACGGGCGTCTGGAAACCAGCGCGCCAGCACCGGAGCCATCGGCAGGGTGCCCCCAGTGCGTTCCACCCAGACCCGCCTGTTGAACCGCGTCCTGAGCCAGTCCAGAACGAAACGGTAGTGATCCGTCAAGCGGTGGCGTCCTCTTGCGCGCAACTGCGGTCCCAGCTCGTCCCAGAGGCGTTCGTGATCGTCCGTCACGTGCGGCAGCGTAGTGCACATGATCGGTGGCAGGTCCCCGATCCCATATCGGCCGCTCTTGTCCAGCGGATATAGGAATTCTCCGAAGTTCGCATTCTCGAGAAACGCCCGCAGCGCGGGCGTGGGCGTGTTCAGCCGGCGGAACGCGGCCTCTCCGGTCACCCTCGCTGCGCGAATGGCCCCGGGTCCGAGATAGGCGAAGAACTCCGAGACGCTCAGGATCTGAGGGTTCCGGCGGACCATCGCGGACAGCAGGGTCGATCCGCACCGCCCCGTGCTGACGACGAAGACCGGATCGAGCGTCGCTCGCCTACGGCCGTCCACTTGGCGTCTTCCTTACTCGGCTGCTCCGGCCCCCGGACGCTGGTACCCCCATTCCTCGACGGCGAAGCCCCAGTTGCGATCCACGAGGTCGATTGTGGAGCCGTCGATACGGTAACGGTTCTTGCGGTAGCCGTGGAGGGTCTCCAGATAATCGGCGACCCGGGTGCGGGTGCGCTCCCAGTTCGGCAGGCCCAGCTCCGAATATACACGCTCAAGCGAACCTAGCGCATCGGCTTCGATGTCCTCGAAGCGCAGTTCGACGAGGTTGCCTTCGGGAATTGCAGCGCGGTCTCGCATGTATCGCCGGGTCACATCGGCATAGTTGGCCAGCAGCGCCGCCCGCATCTCGTCCCAGTCCACGGGCTGGAGCTGAAAAAGGGGGACCATCATTTGGAAGAGCTTCATGGCAGACAAGAACACAATGTAGGGGTTGCGCACGACGAACACGAACTTCGCGCCGGGGAACAGCCGCAGGAGCAGCGAGGTGCGGCCCAGATTGGCCGCAGTCTTGAGCACGAGCCGACGGCCCCCGAAGGCCAGTGTGGCCTTCCGAAGCACCTCCAGGAAACAGCGCTCCCACTCGGCCAGCTCGGCCTTGCTGAGCCGCATGGCTCCCATCCGTTCTGTAATTCTCCGCGGTCGAGAGGGGAAGGTAAGCAGGTGGACTGCCGAGAGAGGAGTCAAGGCGGCGAGAGCAAGCTCCTCCTCCTGAGGTAGATCGAGCACGACGGCCATGTCGTCCATAGGACGCTGCGCCGGCAGCCTTCCCGCCACAACCCGCTCGAGCCATCCGCGCGAAATCAGAAAGAATGGCGACGCGAAGGCCTGGAAGGTGGAGACGTAGCCGAGGTCAGGATCGTGCCCTAGGAGATTGTGGAGGTGCGTCGTCCCACTGCGCGCAAAGCCCTGAATGAACACGGGCGCACGGTCGATGGCCGTCCGCGCTACAACCCGGCCATAGCGCAACCGCTCAGCCGCGCGAAGCGGAGCGGTGGCCACGCTCGTAGCTAGGATCCCCGCTAACCGGCCCCAATACTTGGGAGGTACGCCGCCGTGCTCGCGAATCAGGCGTGTCCAAACTCCTAGCGTCGAGGTCGCAAACAGATGCGGTTGTCGTTTTCTGGAGCCGTGCAAGGATGCAATCCCCTTTCAATGGCGGAGCGCAACCTTGATCCGGAACCGCGAGTCTGGTGCTGCCAGCACGGAATAGTCCATGCCCAGTTGGTACTCGGGCGGGTGCATGACGATTTCAGCGCGGTGCAGGATGGCGGCGATGGTCAGCACAAGCTGGCTCTCGGCGAATCCGCTTCCGAGGCAACGATGCGTACCCAGGCCAAAGGGCGCGTACACACCGGGCTTGCGGTGCTCCGCGCGCTCCGGTGAGTATCGGTCGATGTCGAACCTCTCGGGTTCCGAGAAATGCTCGGCGCAGACGTGCGGTACGGCCATTGCGAACAGTACCCGCGCGCCGGTCGGAACCTCGTAACCCGCAAACTCGAAGCCGTTGACGACGGTCCGAGCCGCTACGGGTGCAATGTGGTACATGCGCAGGGTTTCCATGACAGCACGGTGCGTGGCGTCCATCGCCCGAAGCTTTCGCGCCGTTGGGCCTCCGTCGGCGAAGAGCCCGGAAGCTTCGGCGCGCACGAGCGTCATGACGTCGGGGTTCTTGAGCAACGCGTATAGCACGCACGCCCCGACACTGGCCGACGTGTGCAGACCTGCGAGGAAGGGTCCCAGGCATGCCGCTTTCAGTTCGTCCTCGGGAAGGAACTGGGGGTCGGCTCGGTGAATGGCCAGCGCATCGTCAACGAGGTCCGGCTCCTTGCCTTCCCGCCGTTCCGGAGTGTGCACGTCCATCACCCGTTCATACAGTTCCTGGACCCTTGCCGTGGCGCGGCGCATGCGCGGGGTCCGCATCATGAATCCGGGGAGACGATTCAGGATGCGGGCAGCCACGATCCGGTCGAGATAGAACGCTAGATCATCCATGTACCCGACTGGTGAGACGCCGGTCAACAGCGCCCCGAGCTGGTCGGAGATGACGCGTCGCACAAAGGGCAGAGCCGGAACTGGCTCGTCCTCGGGTACATC
>JAJDWM010000053.1 GCA_022825595.1 Bryobacterales bacterium
CCCGATGCACGCTGCGGCAGACGGCCGAGTTCGATCCGGCGGGATGGACGGGACAGTTGTACTGGTATGCGCTGTTTCCCGTGCATGGGCTAATCTTTCGCAAGATGCTGGACAACCTTGCCCGGGCCGCCCTCGGGCGAAATCAGGACTCCAGCAGGTGATGTCCAGCCTTGCCCGCCTCCGTCAGTCGAATCCGGGCGGCACAGTTGCGACGGACGGGCCACGAGCCGTCCTGAGGGGGCCCGCGCTGTCGAGCGACGGGGCACGTGAGCCGACGCCATCCTGATGAGGCGGCGTCAATAAGGACAGTTGTTTCCGGATTGGCTGCGATTGCGGTCGTGGCTTGGCCGGTGGATGCGGAGACGCTTGAGGGACTAGAGTTCTTCGAGTCCAACATCTTGCCCACCTTCTCCGCAAATTGCTACGTCTGCCACGACCCGGATGGGCGGGCTCAGTCTCGAAAGGCGGAACGGGCCGCAGGAGGACGGCCAACCTGGCCATGCGGTTGCACCGAACGATGTGGAGCCCAGCCTGATTGTAGGGCCTCTGAGCTACGCAGGCGACCTCAAGATGCCTCTAGGCCGTCGGCGGTCCAAAGAGGTCGTAATCGACTTCGAGGGGTGGATCCGTATGGGCGCTCCGGATCCGAGCGAGGTCGAGGTCTGGGTGCCCCGGGGCACCATCGACATAGAACAAGGCCGGAAGCACTGGGCCCTTCAAGCCTCCCGGCCGGCCCTACCACCTTCAGCCAAGGGCCGCGCTTGGCCCGAACTAGATCAAGGGGTCAGCACAAACCTTTTCCTACCCAAGCACTTGCGGCTCGACTGACCGAAGCCGCGATCTTCCTCGCGTGACCTCCGGTTCGGACTCGCGGCGACCCCTCAGGGGTTGATGCGGACCGCGATCAGCATGGTCGCCGCAAAGCCGAGCGAGGCGGCAAGCAGAATGCAGCCCACGAACCGTTCCTCTTGGGTCTTGAACCACAGGTAGATTCCTGTTGCGCCGATTGCGAGAAGTCCTAAGGAGGTCAGAAACAGGACCGTCCCCCACAAGTTTTGAGCAGCGTCCTCGTGAAATACGCCGTACGAGAAGTGCAAGCCGAGAAGCAGTCCCGTGAAGCCCGCCCGCTCCTCGGACACCGTCGCCTCCGAGTCACCGACTTCATAGCGCACACGGGATCTCGTGCCGGGACGGCGGACCACGAAGCTGTAGCTGGTGCCCTCGTCCATTTGGATCTGGACCAGATCTCCCCGAAGGCCATGCCTTTGCCGCAGGTGCCTCCGCAAGTCTCTGGGCGTGCCCGCCTGGTCTGTGTCGACCGCTAGCGAAGTCTCGTAGGTCGTGGGGTTCGGAGCAAACCAAGACTGGTGGGCGATTCGCACGGAACTCAGCAGGTAGACGCCTAGGGCGAGCGCGAACACCAAGCCCAGTACGAGATGGGTGTTACGCATCAGCCGGTACATCGGATCACCTCAGCCAAACGACAAGCCCGACCACGACGGCAGAGGCAGCCCCAGCCGTCCACACGGCCCACCGCATTCCGGGACGGGTAGCGAGCCACATGTACACTCCGGACGCCGTCATGAATAGGACCGCCCAAAGGGACAACTCGTTGTAGGCTCCCCACAGAGCCATGTTCCAGCCCGGATTCTGGCGCACTACAGTCTGCATGTGCATGATGTTCAAGTACTCTCCGAGCTTGGTGTTCGCCTGTTCAATGCGGATCTGTCCCCGATCCTCCAGCAGCACGATTCGTCGCATGCCGTTCGGCGTGTAGTAGCGCACCTCCAATCGCTCCTGTGAGTCGCGCCTCGGCCTTCGCCCCGGCCCAACGTGCTGCAGGCCGGATGCGACGATCATGCGGTCCGCGACCTCTTGGTCCGTCTCCGTGCCGTTCACTCGGAATTCCACCACGCGCGAGCTTGGCATGCCCGGCTGTCTCTCCGACGGCGGGGGCAGGAAGCTGGCCCAGATTCCGACAATCCCCCAAACCGTAAAGCCTGCGTAGCTGAGGAGGCCGGAGTAGATGTGCAGCTTCTTTATCCAGCGGTACACGAGAGGTGCGAGGCTGTAGGGCCGAGCGCCCAGCAGCCTGCGATTGTAGCCGGACGCCGCGACTGCTCACGAACAGAGATTGGTGCTTCTGGTGCCCTCTCCGTGCGAGAATCCACTCTGATGCTCCTCCGCAGCCTACTCCCCCTCGTGGCGATCGTATCCGCCTCGGCACAGCTGCCGCCTCGCCCGAACTTCGTGGTGTTTCTCTCAGACGACATGGGCTGGGAACAGGTCGGCTTCAACGGGGGGAGGGAAGTGCCGACGCCAAACATCGACCGCATTGCGCGGGAGGGTGTCAAGCTGACCCAGTTCTATGTGCAGCTCGTCTGCTCCCCCACCCGGGCCTGCCTGATGACGGGGCGCTATGCCTGGAAGAACGGAATGGAGGTTCGGCCTACAGCCCAGTCGAGGCACGGAATGCTCCTTGATGAGCGGACCATCGCCGAGGCCCTGCGCGAAGCAGG
>JAJDWM010000794.1 GCA_022825595.1 Bryobacterales bacterium
AAGCGGCAGGCGTGGGGAATCGGCCGCAGTGTTGATCCGGCTAGGCCAGTCGCTCGACAACAAGCAATCTCAGGTGCAAACCGTAGTGTGAAGAGCCACAGTTGTATTCATTTGAGGAAATTCCAGTTCATCCATGGCTTCATGTGCTTCTTCAGGCACAGGACACCTTCCGCCTCTCAGTCGATGCCCTCCAAACCTCTAGGCAACGAACCTGTCCAGTCTGACCTGCCGCCCAACCGATTCCTGACGCGGTAGCTCCGGAGTCTTGGGTATGGACATTGATCGTTGAGCGGTGCGCTGACTTGGCTCCACGGTTGGGCATCGGAGAAGAGCAGCTCAGGGACTTGCTGGTAAGGATCGGCGCGATCTACGATTCGGTTTCGGACCGGCCATCCGCGATCGCCAAGGCCAAGCTGGACGAGCTCGCACATCAGTTGGACCAGACCAGCGCCCAGTTGTGCCGCCTCATTGCACGAGCGGACGCCGATTCCCGTCCGAGCGAATTGCGGCCGCTGATGGAAGCGATCCACCGCGCATTGTTGCAGTGGAGGCAAGGGTCCTCGGCTGCGCATCTGGCCGTTCCCTGGTGGTGAAGAATGGCGGGCAATTGGCCAGCCGCCGTCCGACGCGGCCGAGTTTCTCTCGGGTCCGGCGCGACGTTGACAAGCCGAGCGACACCCCGCTGCAATTGGTCACGAGCCGCTTGAGCCGGGTCCAACCGCTCGGTCCGAGGGGCATATCGGCGGGCAAACGTATAGGGAGGGCGGTCAAGCGCCGACGGCTGACAGCAGATCGCTCTGGACCGACGGTCTTTCTTGGTCCGTTCTGGTCTGGGCCGACGGACCTAAGGCTTGCCTCGTGCGGGCCCAGAACCGGCATGCCGGCGGACAGTCCGCTAACAGGTGGCTGTCACCCGCCCTGCATCGGCGCACGGTCGAGGGAGAACACGCCGTGGGGCGTAGCGTCCCTTCCGCCCGGGGGAAGAGGCGGGAATGCACGAGCGGTGCTTGGCAGGACAGCTCTCAGGCGGGCTTCCCACGACGGCGAATCCCGAGCGCGCGCATCTTTCGGTGCAGGTTGCTGCGCTCCATCCCCAGAACCTTGGCTGCTCGCGTGACATTGCCGTTCACAGCACCCAGTGTCCGCTCCACGTACTCCTTCTCGTACGCTAGGCGGGCATCGCGGAGGCTGGCGAAGACGCGCATGGGCGACTGGCCCGAGGAGGCCCCAAAGCTGGCCCTTCGCAGATCTTCGGCATCGACCTCGTCGCCGGAGTGCAGGATCGCGATCCGCTCCATCTGGTTACGCAGCTCGCGAACGTTGCCCGGCCAAGCGTGAGCAGCCAGCGCGGCGAGCGCTGACGACCGTAGCCGCTTTGTTGGCTTGCGGCCGTACGAATTCAAGAATTCGCTCAGGAACTCCCGCGCAAGCACGGGAATGTCCTCGATGCGCTCCCGCAGGGGAGGGATGTGGAATGGCACGACATTCAGCCTGTAGAAGAGGTCCTCACGAAAGTTGCCCTGGGCAATCTCGTCCTCGAGGTTCTTGTTGGTGGACGCGATGACGCGCACGTCCACTTGCACGGTGCGCACCGACCCAACAGGCTCGAATCGTTGTTCCTCAATCCAGCGCAGGACCTTGGCCTGAGTCTTCAGGCTCATGTCGCCGACCTCGTCTAAGAACAGCGTCCCGCCATCCGCAAGCTGGAACTTCCCGATCTTGTCCTTCTTTGCCCCCGAGAATGCGCCAGCGAGATGGCCGAAGAGCTCGCTCTCGATCAGATCTTCCGGGATCGTTGCGCAGTTCACGGCCACGAACGGCCCGGACCGACGGTCGCTCCGCGCGTGGATGGCGTGGGCCATCAGCTCCTTGCCGGTGCCGCTCTCCCCAAGAATCAGGACGCGCCCATTGGTAGGGGCCATCAGTTCGATCTGCTTGCGCACTGCCTTGATCGGGACGCTGTCGCCGAGGATGCGGTGCCGGTGCCCCACTTCATCGCGGAGCGCTGCGTTCTGTGCGAGAAGCTGGTGGCGTTCGGCCGCGTTCCGCACGGCAACCGAAACTTTGGGTACCGAGAGCGGCTTCTCTAGGAAGTCGTGAGCTCCTAGCTTGGTCGCCCGCACAGCGGTGGCGATGTTGCCATGGCCGGAGATCATCAGCACGACCGGACGACGCCTCGCCTCAATGTCAGCGATCTTCGCGAGAGTCTCCAATCCGTCGATGCCTGGCAGCCAGATATCCAGTAGCACGACCGCGAACGACCTGCCCGTCAGCATCTCCAGGCAGCGCTCCCCGCTCTCGGCCGTCTCCACCCTGTAGCCCTCATCCTCAAGCACACCGGCCAACGTCTCGCGAATGGCGGCCTCGTCGTCCACGACGAGTATGTGCTGCGTGCTGTGTGGACTCATGCCACCTTCCCCGCCAGCACGGGCTGCGCCGCCGATGGCAGCTCGATCACGAACCGCGTCCCAGCAGGCTGGTTGTCCTCGACCCGGATGGTCCCCTGATGCTCGTGGACGACGCTGCGGACGATCGGGAGACCCAGGCCAGTGCCTCGGTCTTTGGTGGAGAAATGCGGCAGGAACAGCCGTGCCTTGTCCTCTCGCGAAATGCCAGGCCCAGAGTCGCAGACAGCCAGCTCCACAAACCCACGTTGGGGATTGCGGCGAGTGCTCACGACGATCTCCCGCACTAGGCTCCCGTGCAGCGCATCCGCGGCATTGTCCACCAAGTTCACCACGGCTCGCTTGAGGGCGTCCCGATCGATCTTCGCAATGGCGACTCCCGGTTCGAGCGCAAGCCTGAGGCGAGTGTCGCCTAAGCGCCCCCTGAAGACGCTCACGGCCTCCCTCACAACGGCGTTCACATCCGCGTCCGCAGGATGCAGTGCGGGGAACCCGGCAACGTCCGAGAAGCTGCCAACCAGAGTGCTGAGCGACCGCACTTCCCCTTCTATCGTTTGCGTCAGCCCCCGCAGTCTCCGGCAGAGCTCTTGCCGTTCCCGGAGCTCGGTCTCGTCCTGCAGTCTCACGAGTAAGCGTTCGATTCGCCCGGCGGCCAGCGCGATCGGCGTTAGGGGGTTCTTGATCTCATGTGCGAGACGCTGGGCCACCTCCTGCCACGCTTCGGAACGCTGTGCCCGCATCAGGTCCGTGTTGTCCTCCAGTACGACGACCAGTCCAGACTGGGTGTCTCCGGAGTCCAGCGACGAGACTGTCACACCGATGTGCCGGCGCCGGCCACCACGCTCAACCTCGAACTCAGCAGCCGACACGCCGGTCCTCCTCGCACTGCCTAGCATGCGCCCCAAGGCAGCACGGTCCGAGCCTTCGAACAACTCCGTTATGCGTTGCGTCTCCCTCAGGCCGGTCGGCGCTGCAAAGCTGCGCGCCGCGCCGTTGAAGCGCTGGATGCGACCGCGCTCGTCCACCGAGATCACCGCAGACGTGATGCTCTCCAGAATCGCGTTTATGAGGCGACGGCGCTCGTCGAGTTCCGCGTTCGCGATCTCTAGGTCACGGTTGCTCCGGCGCAGCTCTGCGGTCTTGGCCTCCAGTGCCCGCCCCATTCGGTTGAAGGCCTCGACCAATGCGCCCAACTCGTCCATTGCGCGCGTCTGGACGCGGTAATCAAGGTGGCCCCCCTCAAGCTCGCCCGCCGCCGTCACCAGCGCCTCAACCGGGCGGGTGATCTGCCTGGACGCGAACTGCGCAAGCCAGACTGCGAAGAACAGCATGAAAATGGTTATGAGCGCAAGGATGTAGGCGTGCGTGCGCCACATGATCGGACGGGCGGCTTCTAGCTGCTGCCACTCGGCAACTCTGGCCCGCATGAAGGCGAGATCCTGCAGGTCCGCCGGAGACAGGCGGCGGGCCACGGCCAGCAGTCCACCCGAATCGGGAAGGGGCACCGCCGCATACAGCCAGCCTTCGAACAGACCTTGCGCCCCCATGGGAGGCACATCCCCCAACAGCTCACGGAGTCCGTCGGACGGCCTGACACCCATGGCAGCCTCCAACGGTGCCCCAGACTGGCCCGTCCGGCTCAGAGCAACGTAATCGACACCCGCTGCCGAAAGCAGTTCTTGCAGGTCGTCCAACTGGGCAGGCGCGCCTTCACCCGACACCAGCCTGTCGGCGATGTTCCGCAGGTCGCGGGCCGAGCGAGCGGTTGTGCTGTCGACAAGCCGTTCGGCCGACCGAAGCACGTCTACGGTTGGCTGGGAGAACCACTTGTCGAAGTTCCGGTTCAGCAGGGCGATCGAGAAGTACACGTGCAGCGCGATGGGTGCGAGGCCCAAGGCCAGCACTCCCGCCACGAGCTTGGTCTTCAAGCGTGAGCCGATAACGTTGGCTCGCCGCTCGACGTACAGCTTGAGCAGGTTGCGGAACAGCAGGAACCCGAGCGCAATCGCACCCACGACTACGCAGGTGGAAAGGCCCCACAGCACGTAGGTGGCGGCCGGACTCTCGGGCCGAAAGTCCCCGAAGTCGAGCGATGTGAGCCAGAAGCAAAGCGCCAAGAGCGCGAGCAGCGACGCGGCATACGCCGACACGGAGAGCACCTGCCGCAATCGTGGCAATCCGCAGTCATTCTAGTTGTTTGTCGGGCGTGGCCGGGTCCGGCCCCATGCAGGAAGGCCTCACTGCCATCGGCGGTGGGCCTCATTGACAGACCGACGCCGCGGTGGTCCCACGCGGCGGTCCCATGGCCGCCCGCCCGAGATCGGCAGTTGCACAGCTTCAGAGCAGTTCGGTACACACTTCTCTGCAGCCTTCTTCGGAGCGGTCCGCGTCTGTACAGCGTCGCAGCACCCCGCGCCAAAGTGTCCGCCGCTAACATTCCGCATTCCGGCGCGGAGGGGACCGGGCCGAATGGCCAGTCCGCCGATGCACAGCAGTTGTCGTCGCTTCGCTTCCGGTACCTGGACTGGCGCCACCGGGCCAACCCCGATAGCGAGAACCGGCGGCCGATCGGCGACGTCAGGCATCGGCAGAGCGCCCGCGGATAACCTGCCGATGTCGCCTCGACCAACTCGAACGGCGGGCACACTTCGTCGGCGGTTGCGGACCGCCGTCCCTATTCATTCTCGGGGATGAAGCAAGCACGCAGTCCAACTGGAACGCGACCCAAACTCAGAAAAGATGATCCGAGGAAGCTCTATCCATGATAAAGGTTGACTTAAATATACGCCTTAATCGCCACTGCATGACACGACATGTGGAAATATACCGCGTTGGAGATAGCACCAAACGTCGGAGGCAGACGCCGGACAGTATCGGGACCCGGTCGGTGGCCGCCCAGCAAGTGCGGCAGCCGTCCGCAGATGAGACAGCGATCTTTGATGCACTGAGGGCGACGGGCGTGGATGAATCACTCGCATTCGAGGCGACGCAGAGTGTCCGAGCAATCGCAGGCGAGAACGTCACAGCGATGGTTGGAACGCTTCGCGAGGAACTGCGATCGTTCAAAGAGGAGGTTGGGGCCCGGCTCCGGGCCCAGCCAGAGGAGATGCTGGCCCGGCTCGATCAAATGCAGCCTGTATGGGCATCCCGTTTCGAGTCGGTCGAGAGTAACCTCGTGACGATCAACTTGGCAATCGGTCCGCTCATTCTGATCCATCGAGCGGCCCGTGTCCGGCGAGAGCCCTTCCGAGCCTGGCGGCCACCCTGGCTTGGCTGCCCCGGTTGACGACACTTCCAGCCATTGGGACCGCGAGGAGAACTAGACGCGACAAGGGGGCCTCGGCGGGCTAACCCCTCAGGCGTAAGCTGCCATTGGTCGAGACTGGAGAGTCCCGCCACGAATCCTTCTCCGATCTGGACCCCGGTCGCCCGAAACCGCGGTTCCGCGAGCCCGTCAGGGCCGGCCCGGGAGCGATCGTGAATAGGCTCGTATCTCCGGTGCACTGAAGCCGAGCTCTTCCAGGATCTCCTCCGTGTGCTCTCCGGCCTTTGGAGGGAGACGGCGCAGCCCGGGCCGAACTCCGTCGAGGCGCACCGGCAGCTTCACGTCGCGGTAGCCGTCGATTCTGGGATGCGGAACGGGATCGAATATTCGGTTTGCCCGGACTTGGGGATCGTCCACCACTTGGTCGATGCTGCGGATCGGAGAGCAGGGCACGCGGTGGGCCTTCAGGAGCCGGTCGAGCCCGTCCGTGGTGTGGCCTTGCGTGTGCCGCGAGAGCAGTTCCCGCAGGGCGTCAGCGTTTCGCACGCGCGAGGCGTTGTCGGCGAATCGGTCGTCGTCGGCTCTGTCGGGAATGCCGAGAGCTTCGCAGAGCCGGCGGAAAATGCCGTCGTTGCCGCCACAGATCATCAGCTCTCCGTCTGTCGTGGGGAACGCCTCATAGGGGGCGATCATCGCCAGACCGGTGCCCATTCGCCTAGGGACTGTGCCGCTGGCCAGATACGTCATCATGTGGTAGCCCACCCATCCAAGTGACGTGTCGAACAGCGAGCATTCGACCAAGGATCCCTTCCCCTCCACGTCACGCTTTCGGAGGGCGGCCAGCACTCCGAGGGCAAGCAAGTAGCCGGAGCCGATGTCCACGACCGAGCTGCCCACGCGCACGGGCGGGCCATCAACCGACCCTGTAATCGACATCAGGCCGCTGTAGGCCTGCATCAGCGGGTCGTAGCCGGGCGTCTCGGCATAGGGGCCCTCAGATCCATAGCCCGTGACCGAGGCGTACACGATCTTCGGACGATCCCTCCGAACGGTCTCGTAGTCGAGCCCCATCCGTTCGATCACGCCCTTTCGGAAGGCCTGCACCACCACGTCGGCGCCTGCCACGAGCCGACGGGCGATCTCCCGCCCCTCGGACGACTTGAGGTCCACAACGATGCTCCGCTTGTTGCGGTTGAACGCAAGAAAGATTGGAGCGTCTCCATCCCAGAACGGCGGGCCCCACCTGCGGGCCGGATCTCCACCGGGCGGCTCCACCTTTACGACTTCGGCACCCAAGTCCGCCAGCGCCATGGTGGCTTGCGGGCCAGCGATGTTCTGCGAAAAGTCGACTACCCGGATTCCGTCAAGCATGCGGCCGCCTCAGGCGAGGATTTCGCGGATCACCCTTCCGTGCACGTCTGTGAGCCGCCGGTTGATGCCGTTGTGATACCACGTGACCCGCTCGTGGTCGAGCCCCAGCAGGTGCAGCATCGTCGCGTGGAAGTCATGGACGCTGGCAACGTCCTCCACTGCCCGCCCGCCGATCTCGTCGGTCGCGCCGTAGCTCGTCCCCCCGCGAATGCCGGCTCCGGCGAACCAGACGGTGAAGGCGTGGGGATTGTGGTCCCTGCCCACCGTGCCCTCCTGATGGGTCGGCATGCGGCCAAACTCCGTGGCCCATACCACGAGCGTGTCGTCCAGCATGCCGGTCGCCCGCATGTCCTTAAGCAGCGCGGCCGTAGGCTGGTCGAGCACTGGGCAGTGGCGCTCATAGTCCGCCTTGAGGGTCTTGTGGGCGTCCCAGTTCAGCAGCCCGTCGACGCCCGATGCGCGGGATGCACAGAAGAGACTTACGAATCGAACTCCCCGCTCCAGCAGACGCCGCGCCAAAAGGCAGTTGCGCGCAAACGCAGCCTTGAGGCGATTCGTGTCATCTGCCCCGTACAGCTCCCGGACGGCCTTGGGCTCCTTCGAGAGATCGGTGACCTCTGGGGCGGACAGCTGCATTCTAGCCGCGAGTTCGTAGGCAGCAATGCGGGCCCGGAGGTCATCCTCCCCGGGGTGGCGCCGGGCGTGCAGACGATTCAACTCGCTCACGAAACGACGCGTGTCCTCGTCGCGCTTGGCGGGAATGCCGGGCGGCCTGTCCAGGTTTCGGATCGGCTGGTGGGCGTTGAACACGATTGCTTGGTGCTGGGCGGGCAGGAAGCCTGCGCCCCAGTTGGCCGGGCCGGAAGGGGGTATGCCGCGAACGTCGGGTATCGCGACGTACGTCGGCAGGTTGTCATTCTCCGTCCCGAGGGCATGGCTGACCCATGACCCCGCGGACGGAAAGCCCTCCAACACGAAGCCAGTGTTGAGCAGGACACAGGCCGGACCGTGCGTGTTGGTCTTCGAGTGCATCGAGTGCACAAACGCGATCTCGTCAGCCACAGCGCCGATATGGGGCAGCATCTCGGTCAGCATCTTGCCGCTCTCGCCACGCGGCCTGAAAGCCCACGGCGACCCCATCAGTGCCCCGTTCTTGCCCTGGAACGTGACTGCGTCCAAGGTTGCGGGCGGCGTCTGGCCCGACCTGCGCTGCAGCTCTGGCTTGTAGTCCCACAGATCGAGGTGCGAGGCGGCACCCGGGCAGAATATCTGCAGCACACGCTTGGCCTTCGGCTCAAAGTGCGGGCCGCCATCGGAACCGGCCGAGGACTGGGGCAGCATCGCGGCCAACGCCACGCCCTGAAGCCCGCTGACGAAATCGCCGAACACCTCGCGCCGAGTAGGAGGGAGACGCGAGAGATCCCCGTGGGTGACACTGCTTCCGGCGGAAGACATCAGAAGACGTAGAGGAATTCGTTGGCGTTCAGGAGCGCCCGCGCAAGCGAGGCAAGCCCATGCTGCGCGACTAGAGACTGCGCGAGTTCCCGTTCTTGTGGATCGGGCAGCCGACCAAGCGCCAACCTCCAAGCGGCTGCAATGGGCTCCCGGCCCCGGTCCGCCCGCGCGCGAACCGCCAGTGCTTGTGCCTGGTCCAAGGTGAATGCGCTATTGAGAAGGGTCAGTGCCTGCAGCGGGGACGTCGTTGCCGTGCGCTTCGGCGCCGGCAAGGACGTCTCGGGACAGTCAAACTCCCCGAGCAGCCCGGGCTTCACCGATCGCGCGTGCTGGTGGTAGACGGAGCGGCGGTACGTTACCGGGGGGAACTCGTCCAACTCGTAGTACGTTGCGACATTGTCGACGGTGTAGCGATACAGCTGGAACCCACGACCGCCCATTCTTCGGTCCAGATTGCCGCTCGCCGCCAGGATCGAGTCGCGGAGTTCCTCGGCGCTGAGTCGCCTTGGCGGGAACCGCCAGAGGTATGCGCCGTCGCTGTCCATCGCTGCCGCCTCCTCGCGGAAGCCGGCTGCCTGCCGGTAGGCTGCCGAGAGCACGATGTCCCTGTGCAGGGGCTTTAGCCGCCAGCGGTGCACCCGGACCAGCCGGTCGGCGAGCCAGTCTAGCAGGTCCGGATGGGATGGGGTGCCCCCGTTGACGCCCAGGTCGCTGGGGTTGCGGGCTAGGCCCCGCCCAAAGTGGTGCATCCAGACCCTGTTCGCTATGACGCGCGCTGTGAGGGCATTGCGGTCGTCCGCGATCCATCGCGCCAAGGCCGTCCGCCGGTCGCCCTCGGCCGCGCCCGGCTCAAGCTCGAACCTCCCGGCCAAGTGCTCCAGCGTCGACAGGCTCGCCGGCGCCACGACATCCCCCCGCTGCATCGGGTCTCCGCGAAGCATCACGAACGAGGGCTCGGCCGGCTCCTCGAAGCGTCCCAGGAAGGCCGTCCGGGGCCGTGGCTCGTCCCGCAGTCGGGCTTCCGCAGCCTTCGCTTCCTTCTCAATCTCTGTCCATCGCGCCCACTCCTCGGGCGTCAGCACGGCCTTCGCCAACACCAAATCCCGCGCGGCCTTGGAGTACGGGAGCCTGCCCTCGCCCGTGGCGACGGCGGTCCACAGCTCGCCGTCTAGGGAAACGAGGATCTTGTAGTCCTCCGGGTGCGGCCTCGCAAATCGGCCGCGAAAGCCCCCCAGACGGTCCGAGGACCACTCGACGCGCTTGATGCGGTGCTCCCGCCCCAAGTCGATCTGCACCCAGGCAGGCAAGCTTCCCCCGGAAATCCAGTGGCCGTCGAATCGGCCGTCGACGAGATTGGCCGGCGAGTATGTGTCCGGGCTGGCGGAGTCCACGCGCGTGGCGCTGGCGGTCGCCATCCCTCCCAGCGCCACGTTCCGCGGCCTCCTGCCGACGGCCCAGACCGAGATTTCGTCGAGGTGCACTGCGCTGCGGCCCCGGGTCGAAGCGCGCACTTCCATGCGGACGAAGCGTGCCCGGACGGGCCGGAAGGATTCGGACGTGCCGGCGGCGTCAACGCTCGGCCGATACCGACGGAGAAGTTGGCCGCGGCGTGACCTAAGGCGCTCGTCGGCGGTGGCGCGCAATCCCTCGAGCTCCCGCTCGGCCCGCTGCTTCGCGTCGGCCACCGACTCGGCGACTTCCCGGAACTCCGCCAGCCGTTCCGGCAGGTCCCACTCCCGCGAGCCATGCCAGACGCCCGCAAAGGCCGCCTGCATGCGGTAGTAGTCCACGGTTCGGATCGGGTCGAACTTATGGTCGTGGCACCGCGCACAGTGGACCGTCAGCCCCAAGAATGCCGAAGCCGTGCCCATGACGATGTCGTCCAGGTGGTTGGCGCGCTTCTGGGCCTCGCCGGAGGGGTTGCGGATGCCGACGGTGTCGTGCGGTCCCGCCACGAGGAAGCCGGTGGCCGCCTGAGCCTCCAAGTCGTCGGGCGCGAACTGGTCGGCAGCGAGCTGCTCCAGGATCATCCGGTCGAAGGGCTTGTCCGAATTGAACGCCGAGATCACCCAGTCGCGGTAGGGCCAAGCGTTGCCGCGCAGGTGGTTCTGCTCGTAGCCGTTGCTCTCGCCGAATCGCGCTACGTCCAGCCAGTGCCTGCCCCAGCGTTCGCCATAGGCCGGCGAGGCAAGCAACCGGTCCACCAGCCGCTCATAGGCGCGCGGGTCCGGATCGGCTGCGAAGCCCTCCATCTCCGCCGGGTCCGGCGGCAGGCCCGTCAGCCCGTAGCTAAGGCGCCGCATCAGATCCCGGCGGTCGGCGAGAGGGGACGGCTCCAGGCCCTTCGTCCGCATGGCACCGAGCAGGAACGCGTCAATGGGGCCTCGCGCCCATCCGCTGCCCCGCGGCGGAGGGCTCATGGCCGTGAGCGGCCTCAAAGACCACCAGCGCACCGGTTCCTCCGCTGCGGCAGTCGTGGCAGCGCCGGGCGCGCCGGCCGCAATCCAGGTCCGCAGGAGGTCTATCTCTTCTTCCGTGAGCAAATCGCCGGCCGGCGGCATCGCGGGCGGCGTTCCCGAGACCTGCTTGAGCAGCAGGCTGGATTCTGGGCTCCCCGGGACCACGGCGGGGCCGCTCTCCCCACCCCGGCGAATCTCGGCGGCGCTAGAGAGGCGAAGGCCGCGCTGCGCTGCGTCCCCCTGGTGGCAGTGCGCACACTTGCGGGCCAGCACCGGAAGCACGTCCCGGCTGAAGGAGACCTCGGCGGCTTGCGCCAGAGGCCCGGCGAGCGCCGCACATAGCACCAAGACCCCAGTTCCGACCGTGCGTCTGGGGCGCCGGTTGCCGTAGCCGCTATCGGTCAGGAGCGCAACCCTGGCTGAAGCTCTCGTCACCGGCCGACCCGACCATTGTAGTAACGCGGCCAGCGGCCCGTGCCCGTGGGCACGGAATATGCCAGAATCTCGGGCGCGGGGCGACGTTGCTTCCGGTACAAGGATCCGGTGGGCCCGACGCCCGGGAGAGGACAGAATGAAGGGTGGATTCAAGCTTGCGGGCGAGGCCCGACGGGAAACCCCGCCATGGGGTTCGCTGGCCTGGTTCAGCACTCCGCAGGATTGCGGCGCGGAGGCCTTGACAGTCGTCGAGGTCTGCTTCAATCCGGGAGCTGGCCACGACTTCCACAAGCATCCCAGCCAAGAAGAGGTCCTGTATGTGCTCGAAGGCGAAATCGAGCAGTGGGTCGACGGAAAGCGTCTGGTGCTGTCTGCCGGGGACGCAGCCTTCGTCGCCCCGGGCGTTGTCCATGCGTCCTTCAACGTCAGCGAGCGCAAGGTGAGACTGCTCGCGATGCTCGGGCCCTGCATGGGCGAAGGCGGATACGAAGTGGTGGACGTTGCCGGGGAAGAGCCCTGGGCGTCGATTCGGTAGCGGCGGACTGCGCCCCTGCAGATCTCTTCACCGCCCTGCGGCAGCCTGCCGCCAATGGACGCTCCGAGGGTGCCAAGAGCGGCTATCGAACGACCCACGCCCTGAGAAGCTAGGGTCGGTTCCGCAGCGGGCTTTCGACCCGGTCATCCCAAAACACCGGGGGCCGGCAGGGCGCCCAGATTCACGTCTTGCTTCCACTCTTGGAGCTTCGGGTGCTCCGAGCCGACAACGATGTCCGTGGCCCCATCGGCATCCTTCGCGAAGCAGAGCAGCTCGTCGGGGCGCGCGGAGTCCAGCACCAAGGGCGAATGGCTGGTCAGCAGCAGTTGTGCCGAGGCTATGGAGCGCAGGGACTCGTAGGAGGTGGCCACGGCCCTCGGATGCATCCCGGCCTCGGGCTCTTCAATCACGTAAACACCGCGCAGATCTTCCAGGTGGGCCAGGAGAGCGAGCGCAGCCAGTCTGAGGGTCCCGTCGGAAACCAGCCAAGACGGAACGCGCAAGTCGCCGTCATAGAGGAATGTCAGGAAGCGCGCCCGGTCCTGCGGGCGCTCTCTGGCCTCGACATCCTTCAGGTCAGGGAGCGCGGTCCGCAATTGCCTGATCCATGCGCGGTGGCGATGCGGGTCGCTCTCGCGAAGCCTAGCCGCAACCCAAGGCAAGTTCGAACCGTCGCGCCGGAAGCCAGAGGGAAGATCCGGTCGGCACGGGTGCCGCATGGCTTGCAGGTCCAGATCTAGGCTCTGAATGCCAGAGACCAACAGCTCCCGAAACCAAGTCGCAATCGGGAACGATCCCTCGTCGGGCGGCAGGCAGCCGAGCGCCGACCTCGAGGGCCCCAGCTTGAAGGACGAGGCCCAACCCCGGCGCATATAGAAGTTGTCTTTGCCGTTCGGGACCTTCGTGACAAGAAC